>CAZZYX010000031.1:0-30030 GCA_964658485.1 uncultured Acetobacteraceae bacterium
ATATCAAACCGGCAGACTCTCGTTATGACTGCGGGACCTTCGGGGGGCAGGTCACAATCCGCACGACTAAGGTCGAGCTTCTCCTGGGTGGCGTTCAGAGGTGGAACACGGGGTGCAGATTTTTGGGGGATGCCTTTAGCACGCATGGGGGTTAGCCTTCAGAGACGGCCACACCAATCGGCACAGACACAGGTGTAATGTTGCGGGACATCAACGGTTTGCGGTACCGCTCTGTTCCATCGAGCTTCCGGGCGGCCTGATCCGGGCAGTGAGTGCATGTGGCAAAATGCCAGCCACGCGGCTCGACAGCGGCACCACTGCTCATTTGTGCATCGCCGGCCGGATGAGGCCAGGCGGCAAACGTGAGGATAGAAATGGCAGATGGCCCGCCAAGCGCGCGGCAACGGTTCGCCCGTCAGGTTCGGGACCAGCTTTTAGCCAAGGGCAAAAACATGAACGACCTTGCTGGCGCCACGAACTTGTCGCCGCAACGCCTCGCTCGAATTTTGCGGGGCCAAGCTGCGCGCATTACCTTGCTGGAAATGATCGCCATTGCTGCTGCTCTGGATACGCCTCTTGCCGACTTACTGGTCAGCTGACGGATAGGCAGCCGCTGCGGCCCAAGTGAACGTCTGCACTGGCCACGAGGCGGGCTGGCCAACACCTGAGAATCAGTCTTGTTTCGCGGCGACGCCGCGCTGGTTCAGGAACTTGAACAGTGTGCTGCGACCCACGTGCATTTCGCCAGCGACAGTGGTCACCGTCGCGCCAGGTTTGGCCAACATGTCGCGGATCGCGGGAAGTTGGTCGTCGTGCAGCCGGGGCTTGCGCCCAAGCTTCCCCTTGGCGCCCTCTTTTGTCTTGATCCCATGGATCCGCCGCCAATGGGCATCGAGGGCTTCAAGCAAACGGATTGCACCGCCTGGATCGTCGCCCGGAACGATCCTGACGTCGGGGCCGCAGATCTCGACGGTGACGCCGGCGGCCAAAATGCTTACGAGCATCCGAATGAGCGTGCTCGTCGAAATGTTTACGCACACCAGGTCATAGATCTTCAGGGTATCGCCGGCCTCGAGGCCAATACCCAGACACACCAGACGCTCGGCCAGATCGGCAAAGCTCAAACGTCCCGCTTCCACAACAAAATCATCAGGACCAGCGCAGGCCGCGCATTGCTCCTCGATCGTCGGCGAATGGTGCGTCGTCGCAAGATACAGGATCGTCTTTGCCAAATGCCCCACCTCACTGAATTTGCCCGCCATACTGGTCGAGTGCTTTGCCGTGTGATGATCCGACCAGCATTTGCGGTCTTTAGGGCAGCCCACCTGCTGCAACAAGGTTGCGCGCATGGGCGCTAGCTCCAAGGGCTAACAGCGCGAGAAGCTGGATTAGCTGGAACCTAGATGTTTAGTCCCGGCAGTGCTGTCCATGCGAATGGAGCGCTTTGGGTATTGCCGGGCAGGTATTTAATAGATATGTAGATACGGGATTAGACAAGATGAAGGCTGGAGGATCGCCGTGACCAGGTTTTTCAGAGACATAATCGAAACGTCGGCTGCCGCGACAAAGAGTGCGTATTTGAGGCCATCGCATTGAATGCTCCGTAAACAACGCTAGCGGCGACCATGCCACGGACAGTGGCGGCTGCTACGCCGCCACCTGCTGCCGGGAGATGTTAAGCGGCCGGCGCCCACTACTGAATGCCGCAGCGCGATCCCATAGGAAGTCGCCCGAGAAGGCGATGTGGCTCCATCCCACTGGCGAGACGTGGCTCAGCAGATCGTTCGGTGCGGGTTCGCCAATCGCGCGCAGGTGCGCCACGGCATCGGCGATGTAGGTCGAGTTCCAGTAGACGATCGCGGCGATGACGAGGTTCAGCCCCGACGCGCGGAACTGCTGGGCCTCATGGGTGCGATCGGCGATGCGACCCTGCTTGAAGGTGCAGATCGCGCCGGTCAGCGCATGCCGCTGCTCGCTCTTGTTCAAACCGGCCTGGCAGCGCTGGCGCAGCGCCGGACTTTCGAGCCAGTCGAGCATAAACAAGGTACGTTCGACACGACCAATTTCCTGGAGCGCGAGGTCGAGCTGGTTCTGGCGTTCGTAGGCGGCGAGCTTGCGCAGCATCGCCGAGGGCAGAACGGTGCCTGCTTTGAGTGACGCCACGAGATGGACAACCTCATCCCAATGTTCCCGCATGACATCGACCTTCACCCGCTTGCCCATGATCGCCTTCAGGGAAGCATAGTGCGACACCGGCTCGAAACTCGCGAGACGTCGATCGGGAAAGTCGCGAAGGCGAGGGCAAAAGCGGTAACCAAGCATCCGGCACAGCGCGAAAACGTGATCGGTCGCGCCGCCGGTGTCGGTATAATGCGTATCGATCGCCAGGCTTGACCCGTGATTAAGCATGCCGTCGAGCACGTGGGGTGCTTCGTGCGTCGCCGCCGAGATGACCTTCACATGATAGGGCCCATGCTGGTCTGAGACATGGGTGTAGAAAGAAAAGCCTGGATCGACGCCATAGCGGGCGTTCACCTCGCCCGCGCCCTGGCCGCGTTTGCCCGAGCGGAAAAATTGGCCGTCGGACGATGATGTCGTGCCCTGGCCCCAGACCGCTGCGATGGGCAGCGTATGATGGGCATCGATAATGCGTGCGAGCGCAGCCTTGTAGGTTTCAGGGCGGATATAGGCTGACTGCGTCCAGGTGAGCTGATCCGCCGTAACGCCCTGGCTTGCTTCGGCCATGCGGGCAAGACCGAGATTGGAGCCGTCGGCGAGGATAGCGGCTAAAAGAGCTTTCGGGTTGTCATGCGGCTCATGGGTTCGAAGATTGTTGAACGCGCCGGTGAAGCCGGTTTCGCCCGCCACTTCGTTAAGTAGCTCCGTGATCCGCACCCGGGGCATCAGGGCGTCAATCCGGTTTGCTAATGCATCGACCCCGGCGGGATTGGCCGCGCGCACGGGTGTGATCGAGAGTTTTCCGTTCTCGAAGCTGACACCCTCGACCTTGTCGCGCGCGAGACGATGCGCAAAGCGTTTCAGCCGCCAGTCGAGTTCGCGCGCGCGGTTGGCGATCCAATCATCTGCTATCGATGGCAGGTCGAGGCCAGCGGCGATCGGCGCGACCTCTGCAGCCGGCAGCAGGTAGCTATCGAAACGCCGATAGTTGTCCGAGCGCTCAACCCAAACATCGCCCGAGCGCAGCTTGTTGCGCAGATGCGCCATCGTCGCCGTCTCCCACAATCGCCGGTCGATCTTGCCACCTTCGGCGACAAGCGTTCGCCACTCCTTCTTGAACGGCATTGGCGCATCGTTCGGAACGTCGCGCCGGCCGGAACGGTTCAACTCGCGCAGGACCTGGATCGCCGCCAGCGTCGAACCCGAGCCGCGCATCGCCTTGAAGTCGACCGCCTCGAGCAACGCCGGCGCGAACTTGCGCAGAGTCACCCAGCGATCGGCGGCACGCACAAGTGGATCCTCGTCGGCGAGTTCGGCGATCGCTGCGACTTGCGGTCGCGCACGGAGCAACTTGTCCCAGCCTACCGCTTGATCGACTGCGGTGAATGCATCGACTTCGCCATCCTGGGCTGAACTGAGCGCGTCGATGGTGCGATGGAACATTGCCATCAGACGACCAACATCGCGGGTCGTACCAGCGTAGACGCGTTTCTTGGTGTTGCCGCCACGTGTGAAGCTGCCGCCGATCATGCGGTCAGCCATGTCGAGCGCGGCATCGGTAAGCCGCGCCTCGAGATCAATCAACAAAGCTGCCAGCGTCGCACGCCGCCGCGAGGTCGTGTAGCTCGCCAGGAGTTGCGCCGAGGAAACACGGCCCTCGCGCACGAGCTGCCGGAATCGGTCCGGGTGAATGCGCGTCGCGGCAACAGCCGGGATGCCGATCACGCGCACGAAGTTAAGACGATCGACGAGACCGCGCACGTTTTCGGCCTTCGGCGCGGTTGCCACCTCGCGCACCCAGGAAAGTGGCGTGATGCCTGCAGCGCCGGCAACGAGCAGCGCGTCAAGCTTGGTGAGCTGGTCGGTCGAGGAAGATTCCAGCAGCCCCGCATAGGTCCGCATCCGCGCCTGTGCCCGCCCCGCGATCCCGGCGCGTTCCAGTCGGCCTGGTGTCGGCAGCAGGATGCGGTCTGTCCGTAGCGCGTCCACGATGCCCGATGCGATCGGCAAGCCACGATCGGTGGACCACGCGGCCGTCGCGGCGGCCTCAATCATCGGCAGGAAATCGGACTCGGCCGAGGGGCGCACCCCCATCACATTCATCAACAGGCGTGCGTGGTCGGTGGTGGTCTGCTCTCGCGCCCCATATTCAGCAATGGCGGATGCAGACACCTCAATCTGGGCGGCCATGAATGCCACGAGGCCCGGCGGCGCGCTGTCGATGGCAAAGCCAAAGCCCGGATGCCGGAGCAAGGCGAGCTGTACTGCAGCGCCAAGTCGGTTGGCGTCGCTACGCCGGGTTCGCACAAGTTCGATATCGGCTCGGGAGAGAGTATAAAATCGGACCATAGTATCATGGTCGCTGGGCACCCTGAACAGCGCGCGCCGCTCGTCGTCAGTCAGGAGATCACGCCGTCCCATCGAATCCTCCAATCCGTCCAGAAAAGGTCATCGTTGTTCATGGACAAGACGGTGTAAAGGGACGTAGTTGCTGGACGGGTTTGATGACCAAAACCACGGACGTGGCCACGCGTCCCGTGAACGGCCGGTTGGGAGGCGCCAAGTTGAGCGGCATTTTGGGCTATGCGCGGGTGAGCACGGGCGACCAGGACGTCACCGGCCAAATAATGCGGCTCGAGCAGGCGGCCGCGATCAAGGTGTTCACGGATGTGCGCTCGGGTAAGTCGATGGACCGCCCCGGCTTGACTGAACTTCTCGCTTACGCCCGTGCCGGCGATACGCTGGCAGTCGTGCGCCTTGATCGGCTCGGTCGGTCGCTCGGCGAGCTACTAACCATCGTGACCGAGTTGAAGAGGCGCGATATTGCTCTGCTCAGCCTCGAAGAGAAGATTGATACCTCATCCGCTGCCGGCGAACTCATCTTCCACGTCTTCGGTGCTATCGCACATTTCGAGCGAAGATTGATCGCCGAACGCACCAAGGATGGCATCGCGGCTGCGCGTGCCAAGGGGAGGTTGCCCGGGCGGCGACCGCTGGATCCCGATAAGGCGAAAGCTGCATTAAACCTGGTCGCGGCGGGCATGTCGCCGACTGATGCGGCACGGCAGCTTGGCCTGGGTCGCGCGACCGTGTACCGCGAGATGGCCTTTGCCGGTGTGCGGCGATCAGGATAATGTCGCGGTTGGGGTGGGGAACGGACAGGCAGCTTTCAGGAGGCAGTTGGCGATAGCTGCCGTTCCCGAAAAGGATCGAGAAATGGGAAGCGCAGAAGCGCGCTTCCCCAAGTCGCTGATTGTCGCGGATCAACTCAAGTCCATGATCCGCGTTAGCTTTCCGCCCGCTATCGTCATGAACGAAGCGCCACGCATGTCGACTTGTTCGCCGGCCTTCATCGGCCCGAGATCGATGGCCGGGGTGCCGGTCCACTCAACCTCCAAGGCGACACGATCGCCATCGACAACCGCGTTTCTGATGGCTTGCCGGCGAGTAGTGAACATCGTGGCCGCTTGTCCGGCGAGTTCAGCGAAGGCGGCGCGGCCCTCAATCTTCATACTCTGCCCCGCATTGGAGACGTTTTCGAATACAACATCATCAGCAACACATGCACTAGTGCAGCAACGTCCTTGCGATTGTAGGCATCAAGGTAGCTTTGAATAATTGCAGGTAATGTCACTGCTATTGCCTTTCTTCCAGAAGCGCGTTGCCTGTCACCGGCTTTACCGTCGAGGCACAATCGCGCTTAAAGCTGAATATGCCTGCTGGCATCGGTTCACTCAGGCGGACCCGACCTGACGTATCAGGCCGGGCGACTAAATCGTCCGCTGGCCGCTACTGCGATGTGAACAACGAAGATCATTCGGGCAGTATGCCGGTTTAAACGAAATTGTCGAGATGGCGGCCGGACGGGAGTCTTTCCCAGAAAGGAAGGTACAGCGGGAAAGGCTTGGTGGGGCAGCGGTTTCATCGTCGCCAAACGAGCCGCTTTCCCAAAATCTGTTCCCGATTGAGTTTCCCCGAAATTGCCTGCCGGACATGGAAACGGGAATCTGATGATGGCTCGAACGGCAGGTTTAAGGATCGTGCGCGTAAAGACTGAACGACCGGGTTGGTGGCGCAAGCTGCCCTTAGCCATAGATGCGCGGCTCGCCGTGGGCTGAACGACAAAAAGTGGTGGGGAGCGGTCAGGCAGGTTTCGGGTTTGCAGGGGCAATAAGTGGACTTCCCTCGGATCAGCCCCTGCGGCGGTCCAGAAAGTAACGCCATGCCACCTTGCGATAATCAGGATCGAACGTATCGAAGGTAATCTTCTCGAAATCGCTTGTCGTCTTGAGCCATCGCTTCGACCAGACAACGAGGCGGACCTCCTGCTCTGGGGACGTAAATACTAAAAGCAGGTCCACGGCCCAGCAGACTGGAACCATCGCGGCGAGGATGCCCAGCCATATATATTTGTCCCGGAGCCGGGGCAGCCGTAGATTTTGAGCAAAGCTCCGGAGTTGGTCAGAATAGATCAGGCAAAGAGCGAGCATCAATGTCAACACCGCGGCCAATATTGTCAGTCGGCCGATCGCTTTGATTTTCTGGTTTTGGTATTCCATCGAAACCTGCCTCATCCCTCCTCGCGCTTATGATCGCAACCACTCATGTCTGCAATGGGCAGCGCCTCAGGACCGGCTTTGCGTCTTCACATGGGCGCAAGCAGACGGCGTGCAACTGCTTACCACTGCGGTGCGGCGCGTGTTAGCGTTGGATACGGTACATTCAATGCGACGACCTCTGCAACCACACGGCCTTCAGACGGCGGGGCGGGCGGCAGAGCGGACCGGCAGCCCCACCGATCAAGGCACGCTGCACCCGCATGGCCGGGCAACGCCCGGCGGGAGCGGAGCGACCTGGCTGCGCGCCCGCGCGCGGCCATGCCTCCAACGAGGAGGTAGTATTCTCGCACGATATTCAACGACTTGCCGTCCATCCGGCACCAAAAACGGCACTGGAGTCTCGCCACCAGTGCCGGCTATCTCGCTAAAAAACGATGTGCAGACAATGGCTTACCCCGCAGGGGGAGCCACTGCTTTTATCTTGCTTTCGTCTAGAGCACCCCAAATCGCACCACTGCGAACAAACGGCACCCCAGTCAATCCACCCCGCTTTTCCATTATCCACGCCGATCTCACCGCCGCACTCTGCATCCGAGACGGCGCCAAGCCAGCCACCATGGAGGTATCCCTGCCAGCAGCTACAGCGCGGTGCCGGGGGTCAAGGGGATTTGAGGGCAGCCACCATCAGAATCCTATTTTCCACAATCTTGCAGTGTGATGCGACTTATCCCTTGGCTCTGGACATGTGCCATCGCGATGATCGATTGCCTTTCTATACGGCAATTGCGGCCGCCAATCTGGTACTCGATATAATTGATCTTCTCGGCTTTTTGAGGAAAATCCACCCCATTTCCAGGTTCGACATAACCATGCCCTTGCGGCATTTTCCCGTCATTAAAATGAATGACGACGTAAATCTTCTGCCCGGTCCCATTCTCGATCGAGGTATGGAAAGCCTCATGCAAGCACCCAGCCAGCAACAAGAGCAGAAGAGGCGATACACAGATCAGAAACCGCTGCATGATTGACCCAGTCCATACCTGTCAGCGCCGGCCTCCATCGGATTTCCGGCACTATCTCCTCCAAATAGCCTGCCTAGCCCCCAGGCCGGGAGATACAAAACCCCAAGAATCTGACCTTGAACCGTATGGCCCTCTTCATGCGCACCCGTGTTAACAAACGCGCCTGTGTAGGAAGTTTGCCCTCTGCTCGGTCCATTGCCGGTTCCATAAACCTGAACATTTCCAAGCGTATACGCCCTATTTCCCACATTCAACGGAGAGTTGATGAGCTGTATCGCATTGTTTCCAGTCTGAAATGAGGGGTTTGATCCCTCGAACTTACCAGCGGCATAGGAAACACCCGCAGCCGCTAGGCCCAACAATGAGTTCGGGCTACTCCAAATCTTTCCTATCGCCCCCAAAATCGGATGATTTCCGCATCCTCCACTTTGCGGCGAATTTACACCGATCTGTTGGGACTGAGTAGAGTTTAATACGCCATATATCGTGCTAGAATTGTTATAAAATCCCTGATTCAAGTCGATTACTGAATTGTCTACGGAACTGATTGATGACTGATTGCTAAAATAACTTCCGGAAGTAGTAAGAGTTCCGTAATCTCCCGAACTCGCCTGCGACGCTGTGACTGCGTACACAGCGTTTTCGATATTATCTGCGGTGAGATCGGCGGTCAACCCTAAAGGGTCGCTACCGTTGATCGGGTCGCTATGCGCGTAGTTGTACATATTTAATCCATCACCATACCCGATCGGATCCGCCTGCATAAACCGGCCAAGGGTCGGAGAGTATATGCGCGCCTTGTAATTGTAGAGGCCAATTTCCGAATACCATGTCTGGCCGGTATATCCAAACCGACCGGTATTGTTTGCCCCTGGAATCCCGAATTCGTCATAGGTGTTGATTGTGACGTTGCCACCGCCATAGCCGACCGCCACGATCGAACCGCGTTCGTCTGCCTGGAGATAGCGGGGGTTGCTTAGGTCTGGGCCATCGTACCAAACAACGGGTTCATCCGTGCCTGGCCCTGGAACATAACGTCGCAAAACATTTCCCGGTGAGGTTTCCTCAATAAGGCTGGCGCCAGCGTAGATGAAGTTGGTGGTCGCTGCCGTGGTATAGCCAACGAGACGCGAGGCTGGATCGTAGATCAGGGAAACAGGAACGTTGGAGAAGTTGAGGTTTGGCGACGACGTCAGCCGGTTCAACCAGTCGTAGGAATAGGTGGACGAGCCGCTAGATGTAGCTGCGGTGGTGAGATTACCCTTTAGATCGTACCCCAACGCCACCAAGCCCGATGTCGTCAGCTGATTGAGAGCGTTTGGGGTATAAGAGCGATTGACGTTGTAACTGTTTGCCCAAGAGTAGGCAGTATTTTGCCGAGTGATGCTCGTGATTTGCGAGGCCGGGCTATAGCCGATCGCGGTGCCCCCATCGGTGCTGATGACCGAACCGATAAGCTGGTTATATACGGATGAGGCATTGGGAAAGCTCAGCTGCAACCCGGCGAGACGGCTTACTGCGTCGTAGGCGTAAGTCCGGCTAGTACCATTGCCAAAGGCTACCCCAATCCGGCGACCGAGGCTGTCATAGCTGTAAGTAGCAATAGTAGCGGCAACGCCAGCGGGCGCTTGCATTTTGATGCTTGTAACGTTGCCCGCCAGGTCTCTCAAATATGTCGCAACATAACCGTCCGGCCAAGTGATGGTGCTGTAATCGCTAGTAGCGCTATATGTATTTGTAAATGCATATCCATAATTGACTATACCATAAGGTTGTGATTCCCGAGTCAACTGTCCAAGGGCATCGTATATATATGAAATATTCTGGCCAGTCGCCGAACTGGCAATCGAAGCCGTCCTCCCCAACAAATCATAACTCATAGTGTCTATATTGCCAGCCGAGGAGCTGCGCGTCGATACTCTGTTCAAATTATCATATTTCAGCGTCAGCGTACTACCGTCCCGTAATGTAGCGGTTTGCGGTAGGTCAGTACCTGGATAATACACCAGACTTTCATAGCTCGCCACCGCAGATGCCCCAGACCCTAAAGGAAACTGAGTTTTCAACAGATGATCGAAACCATCGTAAGTATACGAGGTTTGGTTGACGCCCCCGTCGGTGACTGATTTCAGCGTACCATTGGGATTGTAGCTGTTGGTAATGCTCGACGCTTGCACAGAGGAACCATAACCGTCGACCTCAAGCGTGATTCGATTGTCTCCATCATAGGTATAATGAGTAATCTGATCAGAACTATAATTACCCTGTACTGATAACAAGCAACTGGGCTGTATCGTCGAATACACGGCGATATTCATCCGCGCCGCTGTGCAAATAAGACGATCTAAGCCATCATAAGTGTATTGCGTAAGCAATACAGCGACGCCGCCACCGCTAAGCACGCTCGAGTTTGGAAAATGGAAGTTATCTTGATAAGAACTCTCAGTCTTTTGTAAAGAAGTAAAGCCAGACCAAGCACTTGATGTCTGGCCCGCCGTTGTACCCAATTCCTGTTTGATGACGCGACCCCCAGGGTCGTATGTTGTTCGTATTGCGGCGTTTGGCCCCGTTGCCGCTCCAGATGGATTCGGACTAATAACGCCCACCACGCGCTGCATGGGGTCGTAAATATAAGCCGTCGTCTGTCCAAGTGGTCCCACGACCGATATTGCATTGCCTAGCACGTCGTAGGCGGTGGTAGTGGTAGCGCTTATCGAGCCATCACCTGCGGCCACCGTCTGCGTTAGCGGCAGTAGGTTATTAGCAGTGCCAGTTGTCTGCGGGCCATAGCCAATCGTTGTCTTCGTTTCGTCTATAGTTGTAGCACATGCTGCGGCACCCGAGAGAGAAAAAGGTCCTACACCTGCGGTACCGTTCAAGGCTGCGCCGGCCTGGGTCTTACAAGTCGAAATACTAATTAACTCGTTGATTGCGCTCGGCGCCTGCGCGGGAACCCCACCATTCGCCTGAATATAATAAGCATAGCGTGAACCATATGTATAACGGGCTTGTGGTCGAATGCCGCTAATCGCTGCCGCCGGGGAAGTTACAGATGTTACACTCCCGGTTGTAAGATCGTAGGTATAATCAGTTTCATTACCGTTTTCATCCTTAGTTAAGATAGGCTTATGGCATAACATCAGGTTTGTGAGAGTACATGATGGATATAGTGCTGAGGTGGAGATAATACTCTTTGCGAGACCGGCGGCAGAGCCAGGAACAGGATTTCTTGTGATTTTTATAATATTTTCATAAGCGTCACGCTTATAATCAATAGAATCACCCGCAGGGTATATTATGCTCGTCAAATTATTATGATTATCATAAATGTATGTAGTTAAGTTTCCCTCGCCATCGGTATAGGATTTTAATAGATTGTTAACCCAATCAAAAAGATATTTTTTTGTAATATTTATCGGGCCGGTATTATATTTCGCCGTCATCAATACATCATATACATTCGTATCAGCGAGGCCGTTATAAAATATAGTTTTGTCTGGCGCGGCTAAATAAGAATAATTGACATTCAAAACAGTACTTTTACTTAGCGTTAGTACACGGCCTTGGCTGTCGTATGTTAGAGAAATAATAATCATAACCACCTTTGCCGTTGTAATTTGGCGGGCCCGAAGAAATAGGGCCGGAGGTTATGAGGCCCGTGTAGGTATAACCGATTGTAGCAGAGGCCGTTTTTACAAAATTTTATGTTGTTTGTGCTTGAGCTAAGTTAGTGTACGAAACCTCCCCATATCCAGGTAATAAATATTGATTATTATTTCCGACAGAAGACAATATTGATACGCTCGGCCTTACTGAATCTATACTACATGTTAACGAACCGGCAGGACAAACATCATATCCTATGTTGTAAGCCGTAACAGATTTCGGAGTTTCATATATAGCATCTGAGGCGTAACTATCCAATATCGTCATATCTGACGCGTACGTGTACTGTAAAAGGTAGCCTCTATTTGACGATATAGTCTGGGGGCCTGCCCATACGATATAATGATTTGAATCTGCGCTATAATTGGGAGCTGTTTGATTTGGGAAGCTGGGATATAAGCCTCTGTATTTGATAGATATAATCTCGCCGTCAGGACTATCAATTTCCGTCGCCCAGTAATTTTCAAAAGCCTGTGCGGCAGCATTTGATGTTAACCTATTGTAATGAATTATTTCACCGCCCGGGCCATGACGCCAAGGGACGGGTTACGAAAGTCGTGCGCAGCGGCGGACCGAGCAATGGCTCGAATACGGCATACGCCTACGATCCCGCTGACAACCGTACTAACATCACGGTGACTGGATCGCCCAATGGCAGCGGCAACGGGGCAGGAAGCGGAGCAAGCGCAGTGACGCGGCTCTACGTCGTCGTCCCATTGAACGGACTCTCACTCATCGTAGTGAACCAGTAATAATTAAAGCCCGGTTTGTTGGAAGGGGCGTCTGATGCACACCAAATATATTGCGAAGAAAACGCACTTTATGCCGGGGGGTTCCCATACTTGCGATTGCTCTTTGATCATGAATCTGCGGATAATAGAAAGCAGCTATTCACAGTGAAAATGCATCTTGCGAAAATTCTGCAGCTTATTTTATTTAGTCGTTAGTGGTCAGCTGTGTGTGGCGTTTGGTGTACGGAGATCCAGAGAATACGGTGATAATTATGGATATGATGAAGCTTTGCAAAATATCTTTTAGCTGGGTTCCATATTTTATATCAAGTCTTTCTAATTAGGGACTTTGGTCAATCATAACCATGATCGCAACAAAGGCTTATTTTATGTCGCTACGGGCTAAAGGCAAAATACTTCTAACAGGGCTGACGATGCTTGCCGGGACACATTGCATTTCAGCTCTAGCTGATGGACTAACGCCACCGATGCCTTATGAGGTGAACGCAAGGTTTGCTGGAAAAGTTAACGTCGTGACCTGGGTTCTGTCAATGGATCACGACGACATATCGGTTGGCGCGAAGGATGATAGCTCATTCTTATCGCTTTCAAGAAATATAACTAATGCAGTGCCGAGCGACTGGACTTCGGGCATGTTCGGAGACGGGCATACCTCTTCACTGCACATATATATCGACCCTAATCTGACAGCATCCAAACTTACCACAGGGCTCACGGCAATCGCGGGCTTTACAAAAGAAGGGCGATTCGAATTTCTTTACAACGCTAGTGACAGCGTACCAACATATACGGATGCCTACCAAAAAGGAATGGCGTTAATTGTTGATTCCAGCAATTCTAGTGCACCTAAATATTCTGTTACCAATAAGAAAGGCGATACTTATATATTTATTTGCGACTTAAATCACGTGGTTGACGCAAAAACACCCTCGTCATCTCACTCTCCTACCGTTTATTGGCTTTCCGAAATAGATAATGCTGATGGAAGTAACGAAATTTACAAGTATGAGGCCGCACGTTCCGACGGTGGTAACACCACAGCAGCAAGACTGAAATCTATATCAAACTCTTTTGGATTTGGTCTAGTTTTTCGCTACATAAATAGCACAGTCGGCGGATCTTTTGATCTGTCTAAGTCCTATATTTCACAGATTGACGGGGTATCCGCCGGCTGTAATATTTCTTTATCCACATGCACGCCTACTATTTTATATTCTGTTCGATACAGCTACAATTCTGTCGGAATAACGTTGTCGGATGGCTATGGAGCAACTTCGTCTGATTATTATATGAATAGATACACTGACGTTCTGGGAAATTTCGTGCAATATGGAAAGTCCGGCCCTGGACCATACGGCTATTCAATTTGGTCAGGTGGGAACGTTTACAGTGATCTGTCCGCTCAGGTTGAAGATGCCGAGTACACGCTGGAAGGTAGCCAGAATGACGCCGAGATCAGGAATGCAATCGTCAATTTAACTGACGGAAAACAAAGCGTTTATAACTTTAGCTATAATATTTCGAACAAATACGATCATACGAATCATATAAGAAAATTTGATAACACAATGACGGTCACTGATCCAAACGGAAGCAAGACATACTACCACAATACTTACCAACTTTCTGGGCAGAGTGATTATAGCACCGATATTCCTAACGTCGATCTAGTCACCGACGATAATGGAAAAAAGACCGGTTATGGCTACGACAGCTACGGCAGGCTGACTTCTATCACATATCCGGAAGGGAACATTGAATACCAAGTTCTCGACTCGCGAGGTAACGCCACCGAGAGCCACTCAACCGCAAAACCAACAAGCTCTCTCGGAGATATCTTTATAAAGCGGGATTTTTTGACCTGCACATCCACAAATCTCAAAATTTGTAATAAGGCAGACTATATTGTTGACGCGCGAGGAAATCAGAACCCTAACAATCCTATTACAAATCGGACGGATTATACGTACGACCCTGCTCACGGTGGCGTTATAACTGAGACGGGGCCGGCGGATAGTTCGGGAAATCGGCCACTCACGACGTACAGTTACGCGGCATTTACAGGCGTCGATGGAGCCACCTTCTATCGCCTCACTTCAAAAGTGGCCAAGCTGGACAACTCTCACAACACTAGCTGGGCGTTTGCATACGATACGTCAAATCACTGGTTTCTTAAGCAAATCAGCGAAAGCGACGGCTCATCGACTCATGTCACCTGTCTAAAGCACGATAGCGCCGGGAATCTCATCAGTAAAACTAGCCCGAACGCCGGTATACAAATTTGTTCATGATCGAAGGCATTATGGCACAGAGAACGATACTACGGGTGCTGACCGCACTGTTGCTTGCTACTGCGACCCACAGTACCGCTGGCCACGCTCAGAGCGCAGCATCAGCTTACACAATGGGCTTGCGCTGGGACATTCTCGGTCATCAGACGGGTGAGATCTCTCCCAACCCAGGCGGTAGCGCCCCCCAAAGCTATGGCGCAACCAGGACGACGTACGATCAGTATGCGCAGGTCACCAAAAAAGAGGAAGGCTACCTTTCCGCATGGCAGCCGGAAACAGTCGCCCCAAGGAACTGGCCGCAATCCGTTTTTTCGATCTCCAAAGTCACAGATATTGGCTATGATCACAACGAGCGGAAAATATCTGAGCGCATAAGCTCCGGTGGCGTGACATATTCCGTGACGCAATATTCATACGACGCTGCGGGTCGCCTGCTGTGCACAGCGATGCGTATGTACAATCAGACATTCGGTTCGCTTCCGGCTGAAGCCTGTTCGCAATCCACTACGCCAACGCAATGGGCCCAAGGCATTGCGCCTGACCGAATCAAGAAAGATGTCTATGATAACGCTGGGCACCTGACCCAAGTCCGCGAAGGTATAAACACCTCGCTTGAGCAGGCTTACGCCACGTACAATTATACAGATAATGGTAAACAACAATACGTGATCGACGCGGATGGAAATCGCGCGAAGTTCGAATATGATGGATGGGATCGCCTCCTAAATTGGTACTTTTCCTCTAGCGCGGTAGCTAGTTCGTTTGATAGCAGCACGCCCACCAATGCGCTGGCGACAGCGAATGCCTATAACACCAGCGATTATGAGCAGTATGGCTACGATGCCAATGGCAACCGTACATCGCTGAAAAAACGCGATGGCACCGTGCTTGCCTATCAGTTCGACGCGCTCAACCGGATGATACAGAAGATCGTGCCGCAGCGCGCAGGTTTGCCGGCCGCTGATGCGCGGTCGGTATTTTTCTCCTACGATTTGTGGGGCAGACAGCTGACAGCACGGTTTGACAGTGCTGGCGGTGATGGTGTGAGGACCACCTGGGATTCGTTTGGGCGGCAGATATCCTCCGCGCTGACCATGGATGGCGTGAGCCGAACCCTGACCTATCAGTATGATGCCGATGGCGATCGCACGCAGGTCAGTTATCCTGACGGCAACTACGTAACCTATACCTACGATGGACTTGACAGGCCGCAGGCCATTTTGCGTTCGGGATCGGGTTCGGTCGCCAGTTACAGTTACAATCCCGATGGTACACGAGCGGGCTTCAACAGCAACGGCACCGCTGTGACGACCAGCTATACCTATGATCCGATCGGCCGCTTGGCCTTGCTCAGCAACAACCCGGCTGGCAATGCTGCTTATAACAACCAATATGGCTTTACCTACAGCCCCGCCAGCCAGATGACCCAGCTAACCAAAAGCAACAACGCCTTCGTGTTTGCCGGCACCTACAACGTCAACCGCGGCTACACGGCCAACGGCCTCAACCAGTATACCGCGGCTGGCTCTGCCAGCTTTACCTATGACACCAACGGCAATTTGACCGGGGACGGCTCGACCACGTTCCTCTATGATATCGAGAACCGCCTGGTAGGCGCTGGCGGGCTAAAGAACGCTGCGCTGCGCTACGATCCGCTGGGGCGGCTTTACGAGGCACAAAGCCCCACGGGCACTACGCGCTTCCTGTACGGCGGCGATGAGTTGATGGCCGAGTATGACGCCTCGGGCAATCTGCTGCGCCGCTACGTCCATGGCGCGGATATGAAGTCCGACGACCCTGTCGCCTGGTACGAAGGCTCGGGTTTCAGCGGGTCGAACGAGCGGTTCATGCGGCCGGATTGGCAGGGCAGCATCGCGCTGGTCACCGACAACGCCGGTTCCACGATCGTTGCTGCCAATACCTATGATGAGTATGGCATCCCCGGCAGCGCCAACGCCGGGCGGTTCCAATATACCGGCCAGGCCTGGATTGCCGAGCTGGGCATGTACTACTACAAGGCCCGGATGTACTCGCCCACGCTCGGACGCTTCATGCAGACCGATCCCATCGGGTATAAGGATAACGTCAATCTCTATGCATATGTCGCAAACGATCCACTGGATCACGTGGACCCCACCGGTACGACGTGCAGTACTTCTGGAAGCATAATAACGTGTGTAGTCCAAATAAAAGGTAGCGGAGGAAATGGCCAGATTACCAAGCAGGATAGAGATGCCGGGCAAAAGCTCGCGAATAACTATCTGAGATCAGCAATTAAAGCGGATGCTGCGGCGCGTTCTGGTCAAATGGCAACTGTCAAGCCGATGGCTGGAAGCGGGCTTAAGCCATTCACCGTGTCTGCACGTGAAATTAGAGATAATCTCTTCAATAGGACTTATACGCTGGATCGCGGTGCTAAGGGCGGTGATGACGGAATGACGACTGGCTCGAATGGTGCGATGACGACAGGCAGCACCATTTATAGCGGAGCTGCAGGCCAAACCGACCGATGGCAGCAGCAAGCCTTTATCCATGAAGCGATTCACGGCTCCTTATCGGAGGCGCAAGGGATGGGCGGCTACACGACAAGATTGGGCGTTGACCCTTGGGCAGACCGACATCAGGGACCGTATAATGATGCTGCAGATCAAATACTTGGCCGCTAAAATCTGCGGCCTGTGCCTTTCAATCTCATTACTCCAAGCCTGCAACGGTGAACATCCGACAGCATCCCACAGCTTTGCCGTATATTCTGTTGGAGACTTTAAATACAATTTTGTTGTTAGTGGAAATAAATTTTTAATTGGGTACGGCGTAGAAGAAAAAAATCCAAGATATTATGTTGAGAAATACGGAGCAGTTATTAATAAAGTCAAAACAAGAGACGGCATTTGTTTTAACTTTGGTACAGATTTTAGCGTTGGTAAAAGTCGCAATGGTATACAAACTTGCAATGGATGGAGATTAGAGCAACGGTATTCAAATAAAAACATTTCATATTATTTAGGATTTTGTTCAACAAAAGCGAGGGGGTGTCCGGATGCATTTTCGAATAAGCCAATGGTTGAGTATGAATTGAATGAGCGATCCGAACTTTTGTCTTTTAAATTTGATCCCACGGCGAGCGACTCGAAACCATATATATTTAAGCTAGGTAAGCCACTGGTCTTGCTTGATAAGTAACCTAGCGCATCTTGCCTCGCTTTCTCACATCCCCCTGATCATGGGGTTCGGCGGCGAAGCCGGCAGGATGCCTCATTGAACCTTGCCCGTGCAGAGTAAGACGGTGTCTTGCGAGGCCTGGGTTTCAATGGGGCTCTGTTGCAAAAATCGCTGGGCTGCCGATCTGGGGGTTTGATCTGGATGCGGAGTGGGTGTGGGCGATTTCAAGTGGCGCCATTTTGAGGGTGCGGTGATCCTTTGGGCGGTGCGGTGGTACTGCAAATACGGGATCAGCTATCGGAACCTGGAGGAGATGCTGGATGAGCGGGGCGTCAAAGTCGATCACTCGACGATTTACCGTTGGGTTCAGCACTACGCCCCGGAGATGCAGAGGCGGCTACGCTGGTACTGGAAGCGGCCCAGGCTTTCCCGCAGCTGGCGGGTCGATGAAACCTATGTGAAGGTCAAAGGCAAGTGGGTCTACCTCTACCGGGCGGTCGACAAGGACGGCGACACGCTCGATTTCTACCTGTCGGCGACGCGCAACACCAAAGCGGCCAAACGTTTTCTAGGCAAAGCGCTCAAGGGCCTGAAGGCCTGGGAAACGCCATTGAAAATCAACACTGACAAGGCGCCGACCTTTAGGCCAGCGATCGCCGCTCTCAAGAAGGAGGGCAAGCTGCCCGAGGAGATGGTCCACCGTCAGGTCAAATATCTCAACAACGTTGTCGAAGCGGATCACGGCAAGTTGAAGCAGCTGATCAAGCCGGTTCGCGGCTTCAAGTCCATGAAAACGGCCTACGCGACGATCAAGGGCTTCGAGGTCATGCACGCCCTGCGCAAGGGCCAGGCCGCGATCTTCCAGTATGGTGCCGGCATCATGGGAGAAGTGCGTCTGATCGAGAGGCAATTCAACGTCTCAGCATAAAGGACCAAAACGAGGACGCGTTCAGCCCACCCAATTATTTGCAACAGAGCCCTCCTCGCCGCCGCCGCATGCGCCGCGAAGGGCCGCGACATGTCCTTCGTCGAGGCGACCAACGTCAAGTCGCCGGACCTGAGGTGTAACGACGCGTTTGGCATGGTCGTGGAGTGCAAGCGCAGCATCGCCCTGTCCGGCTACGAGGTCGGTGAGGAGGCCCGCATGCGCGAGCTCTTCGGGCATCTCGCAGTCGGCGCCGCCGCCCACGGGCGGTTCGGCATTTTCGAGCTTGAGCTGACGGTCGAAGCGGGCAATTTGGATCTGCGGGAGGTAGCGAAGAGCTTTCTACGTGTAGCGGCCTGCAATGATGATCGCCTGGACGCGCAATAAAAGGCCGTTTCCGGAGCACATTAGCTGAGACGGATTGAGGCGGCAGACGCACGTTCGCTGAGACACAAACCACATTCGGTGGGACGGACCCACAATAATGATCCGTCCGCGCGCAATGTCTAAAAACGTGAGAAAACCCAGCGGGCGAGGACCAAGCGCGCGCTAATTTCGGGATTAAGTTTTCTGGCGGTAAACTCCTTGCAGCAACGTCATCACCCAATCGCGAGATAACCGCTCGTTTTCCTTGTGGCCCCTCGTGCCAATCGCCGCAAATGATATTGCTCACCTCAATATACGCAACCGGCCGGCTGCCGGCATGTCTCCTCCAGCATCGAGATGACAACATCGTAGCTGCTGGTTGCCGGGAGATCAGGCGCTGCATTCCTCGTCGCCGCCGAAGGATTGAACAGGATGCCCGACGTCGTCGCCCTGATCATTGTTAGATCATTGAAAGCATCGCCGATCGCAAAAGTGGGCATATTTTTGCATGGGTAGCGGGTCAGGCATAGATGCTTCCCGGCAAGATCATTCCAGTAAGTGCAACTTGCGATCAGGCCATCCTCGTCAATGACGAACTGATGGCAGAGAATGTCGCAAACTCCCAGGATCTCTAATATCGAGGAGTTCATGGGACTGAACGAATCTGAGACTATGACGACATGACCAAACGAAGCTGCCTGTTCAAGAAATTGGATGGCACCATCGAACGGCTTCAGCGCGGCGATCGCGTGGCAGACGTTTTCGATACCAACGCCATTTTGTCGCAGAAGGCGCAACCGGTTGCACATCAGTCCTCGATAATCGGGAACGTCGCGGGTGGTGACCAAAAGCTCTTCGATGTCGAAGACTTCCGCCAAATGCGGCCACATCTCCGGGGCCAGTACACCCTCAAGATCGCAAAAAATTCTTAGTGTCGCTGTCACCCCAGGCTCCTTTGAGACACGTCGAACAACATCAAGGCAAAGCCTAGCACAACGAGAACCGTGCCAATTAGGCCATTAAATACCCGTTGGTTTGCCAGCACCTTCTTCCGGATTGCCGGTTGCGCCAGAAACGTTGCAACACCGGCGAACCAGATGAGATGCGCAAGCGAGATGAATAGCCCGCAGCCGAGCAGGAAGGCCACCGAACTACCCGGACCGATGATTTGCGTGTAGAGGCTGATGACGAACACCGCGGTTTTCGGATTAAGCCCGTTGGTCATTATGCCCGCAGTGATTGCCCGCGCAACCGTCTGCCCTTTGACAACGTCATCAGACCTCGTCGCTTTTCGCTTCGCAAGGGCCGTCGTGATGCCGATATAGATGAGGTAGGCTGCACCCGCCAGCTTGATCACATCCAGGATATTTGGAAACAAGCGCTGAACGATCGCCAAGCCGAACATCGCATAGAAAACGTGAAACCAGCAGGATATGCCGATACCCACAGCCGCCATGACCCCCCCCCGCCGCCCATACAGGAAGCTATTGCGTGAGATCATGGCGAAGTCTGCACCCGGGCTCACAACAGCCAGGAGGGTGATCCCGAAAATAAGTGGCAGTTGGTTCATGTTGCTGCTCAAAAGGAGGCAAAACGTTCGGCGTCCTGCCAAGCCGTTTTGCGTCGAAAGGTGATGACTAGAACATCGCGATAGCCTTTTTCGTCGAGGCATATCGCCTCGATCGGCGTGACACCGTGCGAGACCCGCTCGTCATTGACGAGTGCCGTATCCAACATCTTTTCCAGCATGAACTCCGCGATTTGGCGACCGTCACGGTGAACCGATGTCAATCCACCCGAAACGTTACGGCGATCAAACAGCGTCATGAGAACGTAATTCACGCCATCATGGTGCGTCCCTTCAGGCGTCGGCTTGCCGCCGCCTTCGACCGCAGCAATGCGAAACTGGTGAATTTCAATATGCCAGGTGTCAAATGGAGCCAGTGCTCCAAATGCCGAGGCAGCAAAGCGCAGGAGCGCCGTCATCACGGGTCCATTGATGATCTCGGGTCGGATTGGATCATAGTGACGCTCAATTCCCCCATTAAGGGTATTGTAGGACGCTGGCTGAAAATGCGGCTGATGAGGCTGGGACAAAACTGGACCACCCGCCCGATTGCCGACCATTGTTGCATGCCGACGGGTTCGGTACTTCCCGCCATCCGCCATGAACCCATCAGGGGTCAGATCGTCCCAGCTACGAGCAAATGCCTCGATTGCTAGGAGATCGACACTTGGCTCGCGAAGAATGAACTGCATGATTTCGCCGCCGCCGACAAAGACATAATCTTGCTCAGCAAGCGTTTGATGAATTATGTCATCACTATGCAATAACGAGTAAGGTTTGGTCTGCACATCTGCTATTGACAGCATGGTATCTCCTCGCCCAGCAGTTTCCTTACTGCAAGGGGCTGGGCCGATCTGAAGTCGCAATATACGAGTAGATTGACAATCTATATTTTATCACATTAACCTGTGAGATAGTTTCACAGGTTAATTCATGACAGTTCAATTTCGCAGATTACCACAACTCAATAGCCTTCGTGTGTTTGAGGTCACGGCCCGCCATCAAAACTTGCTACGTGCGGCTGAGGAACTGAATGTCACGCATGGTGCCGTCAGCAAACAGATCAAGGCTCTGGAAGCCGAACTTGGAGAGCGGCTCTTCGAGCGACGTAACCGTGGAGTTTATCTCACCGAGCGAGGAAAATGGCTCAGCGCTAAACTCACCGAAATATTCATCGAGATCGACGGCACGTTCCAGGATTTTCACGTCAACATCGGATTGCGGCCACTCATCGTGTCTTGCGAGCCGACGCTTTGCTTGAAGCTGTTGATACCCTCAATATCCGACCTCAAAGGCGAAACCGGACTGGAAGTCCGCTACATGGCGGCCGGAGGCCCAATCGATTTTGCGCGTGATCACGTTGATCTCGCCATTCGGCGAAACGATTTCCTGATCGACAACTCACTTTTCATAAAGGATCTTGCCGAGGAAAGGATGGGACCGGTTGTATCGCCTGCATTTCTCGAGCAAAGCGTAGATGCGACCGAAATGCCCGATCACCTCCATGCCGCGACACGACCAAAGGCCTGGAGAGACTGGAAGAAACGCGCTGCGATCCCTTTAAATGCGAAGAACGACGTCTCATACGAACACCATTATCTGGCGATTCAAGCCGCCGAAGCCGGTCAGGGGCTTGCCCTAGCATCGGTGCACATGGTCGCTCGCGATCTCCATCTAGAGCGCCTAAAGGCGCCTTATGGATTTATTGGCGACGGGACCAAGTATGTTGCCTTGTCATCGACGAGGTTTGAAAACGACCCGCGCAAGGAGCCGTTCGTTCATTGGCTGCGTCTCAAAATGAGCCAAAACGTTGACGAGGCCAACGACTAATCAGCACGGGGGCGGCGATTTATTCAAGGCGATCTAACGATCCTGCACCGCTAACCGAACATCTCGCGTCCGTCGCACACAATGTGATTTCTGTCTCAACGAAGGTGCGTCTGCCGTCTCGATCTGTCTCAAACAATGTGCGTTGGGAACGGCTTTTCATTGCGCGTCCGGGTGATCATCATTGCAGGCCGCTACATCTACGTCAGCACCTCGCCGCCCATCCCGAGCGGGCACTCAACTACCCTTGGGGGTCGGTCGCGTTCCGGCCGTTGCCGTCCAGAATCGATCTCGACGGAGCAACCAAGGCTTACAGCCCGACGATGCTGGATCAGGTCTTCGACTGGGACATGGAACTGCCTGAGTGGGACGGGCTCGTCTGCAAGATTGTCGCCGCGCCGGCAGACCCGCTCGAACGTGTGCGCTCGCCCATCGGTTTGGCGTGGCGCGTTTTCGCACAGCCCGCGATCATCAAACGAAGCCGTGCGCCGTTGGGTCTGTTCGGCAAGACGCTGACACAGATACCCCGTGGGGAGTTCGGCCTCGTCTACGTCGCTTACACCGAGGGAGCACGCTCAGAAATCGCGGACAACCGCACGAAGGCATTGATGGATCTTATCGAAAACGTCTGCCACGCGATCGCCGCGCTGAAGCCGTTCGATGGTGCCATCCAATTTCTTGAACAGGCAGCTTCGTTTGGTCATGTCGTCATAGTCTCAGATTCATTCAGTCCGATGAACTCCTCGATATTAGAGATCCTGGGATGTCGAATAAGTCACGGAGAAACAATGATTATTCTCGCGCAAACCGTCCCGCAACGGGCCACGCCAAGCCCGCCACCGTCGCACTCACATCCAGAACCTGCGAGGCACTGTTTTACTCAGCGCAACACAAGTTCAGCAAGACAACGTACCGCCGCCAGCGACAACTCGCATATGCCCAGGAACGTGTGAGAGAGGGAGGTCGTGGCAGAACCCGCCCGACAAAGTCGTTTAGATAAGGGCTACTCATTGCAGTCCCCTGTCTGGTCGGGCGATCACCCAAAAGGTCGCTGCCACGAGCACAGCTGCCAGTGCCATCACTCCCATGACAGGATACAGGGTAGATAAGGGTTGCGAGGACGGCGCTCGACCAATCCATGGGTACACGAACACGAAGAAGATGGGCACGAGCGATGCCGCCAGCCCAGCAAGCAAATAGTACACCAGGCTGCGCAGGTTAGCTCGCACAAGTAGAGCATGGATTGGAAGCCCGATCAGCGCCGACGCGATGTAGGAGATGGGCAGCAAGATGGTGAGCCACCACACGCCGTCGAACAATCGCCCCTGCAAGATGGCAAGGCCCAGCACCAAAATCCCAGGAGCAAGTGGTGCAAGCAGAAATCCTCTCAGGGCAGATTTCATGTCGGCATCCTAACAAGCACCGGGATGCGACGTACACAAGTCGTAAGTTGGTGGAGGGTTCGGTGAGGGTGGCCTCATGCTTGGCGAAGCCCAGACGTTGAGGTCATCGCAACGGATGCTCTCTGAATTGCGTTAAGCGTGAACACATGACGAACATCGATCTTATCCGCCGTGGGCGTCGAGCTTGCAACCTCTGTGGCTGCTCACTGCTCCAATCGCTGACATTGTGAATCTATGAAAGGATGTCTCGATGTGTGGCTATCAAATCAAACTGGCAGATTCCGCCACATAGCGAGCGTCAAATAAAACAAAGTCCATGCTGCTTGGCAAGCAAAGCCACGCACCGCTCGTCCGCGCCAGGCTGGAAAAACAATGTGTCTGTTCGGTCCCAGCCCTGAACAATGCGCAACTGGAAATCCGGCACATAGACATCCATTCAACCCTGGCCCTGAATGGCCCTATTTATCGCTTTTTTAAGGCGCCGGTCAAACCTATTGTTCCGTACTACCTGCATCTCGCCATAGCATTGGTTTCTCCCGGTGCACCGGTATGCACCACGTTCCATAAGTGCTGCGTAAAACCTTAGGAACGCCCGGTCTTGCGCCACATATTCGGCGTACACCCCTAGCCGCTTGGCTTTTTCTGGCGATGTAACCGGGCAAGCGTCCCACTCGTCTGCCGTTAGCACATGGTCGAAGACGGAGATGCTCTGCTTCTTATATCCGAGAGCATCGAGTTCAGCCTCGGTCCAATCGCCGAGGTTGGGAAAATGCTCAATACCTGCCATTGTCATTAGGTTAGCTTACTTGAGGTGACACTGGTTCTCCAACCGATTTCCACCCTCGCCACCTTGGCGGTGGCGCGTCTCGTCGCGACGGCAGCTCTCCATCCCATTCGCGCCATCATCCTGCTCGCCGAACACCGGCCAAGGCCATTTCCCGGTATACTGTAGCGCGACCCAGACCAAGCTGCCGCGCCGCGTCGGCCGGCGACATGCCCGCCACCACCAGGCTCAGGGCCGCTTTTGCTTTTTCGGGATCGAGCGGGCGGCGCCCTGGAAGCTTCCCCTTGGCGCGCGCTGCAGCAATACCGTCCTTCGTCCGCTCAGCGATCAACCGACGCTCGAAATGCGCAATTGCGCCGAAGACGTGAAACACGAGCTCGCCGGCGGCCGATGAGGTATCCAGTTTCTCCTCCAGGCTGAGCAGCGCGAGACCACGCTCCTTCAGTTCCTTCACCACGGTTAGCAGTTCGCCCAGCGAACGGCCAAGTCGGTCGAGGCGTACCACCGCGAGCGTATCGCCGGCGCGAGCGTAAGCGAGCAATTCGATCAGCCCAAGGCGGTCCATCGACTTGCCCGAACGCACATCGGTGAACACCTTGATTGCGCCCGCTTGTTCGAGCCGCATGGTCTGCCTGGCAACATCCTGATCCCCGGTGCTTACCCGCGCATAGCCCAGAATGCCGCTCAACGACCGTCTCCCAACCGCTCGGTCTGTGGACGCCGACGGCGCAGCCGCGCTGTAGACCCCAAAGCCGTCCAGAGACTACGTCTCATTAAGGTCTCAAGTCCACAATTCTTCTCACCCCTTTGTGGACGGATTTATCATGGCGCGACGCGATCTCCTGACCGATAGCGAACGGCACGCGCTGTTCACTGTGCCCGCTGCCCGCGAAGATCTTGCACGACACTATATGTTATCGTCACGTGACTTCGCGCTGATTGCTGACCGGCGGGCATCCCCACCCTTCCCTCCGCTGCGCTCCGGTGCAGGCCAGGTGATCCCCGTCCCCCCGATCGGCCCGGATTTGCACATTCACCCCCCGCTCTCGGCGAGGGCCAGGAGGCGATGTGAGCCATCGCCTTCGGCTCCATTTGAGAAAGGGATAAGGACCATGACCAAGCGCAGCACCTCCCTCGCCCCGCGTGCCGACATCTATCAGGAAGTTACCGACCACATCGTTGCCCTCCTCGAAAGAGGGTGCCGGCCATGGCCTCCCTCATGGGCGAGCGGCGCGGCCAGCTTGCCGCGGCGGCATGGTGGCGAAGCCTATCAGGGCATCAATGTTCTGCTGTTATGGGCGCAATCCATGCTGCGCGGCTATCGCAACCCGGTGTTCATGACCTTCAAGCAGACTCTGGCGCTGGGCGCCTGTGTTCGGAAGGGCGAGCGCGGCGCCATGGTTGTCTATGCCGGAAGCATCACCCCCAAGGATGAGGAAAGCGGCGAAGCCGAAGGCGACAGCGAGCGGCGCGGCATCCCCTTCCTGAAACGCTATACGGTTTTCAATGTGGAGCAGATCGACGGGCTTCCCGAAGGGAAATATCCGACACCCGAGCCCGTCATCCAGAACCGGGACGAGCGCGATGGTGACCTTGATCGGGCCTTTGCCGCCTATGGCGTTGAAATCCGCGAACAGGACGGCGGCGCCTATTATCAGGACAAGGCCGACCACATTACCATGCCACGGTTCGAGAGCTTCACCAGCGGCAATGCCTTTTTTGCTACCCTTGCCCATGAGGCCATTCACAGCAGCGGCCACAAGACCCGCCTCGACCGTGACACCCTGCACCGCTACGGCGAAAGCATCGCGATCCGGGCGCGCGAGGAACTGATTGCAGAGATCGGTGCAGCCATGCTGTGCGCAGCCCTTGGCATGGAACCGACCGAGCGCGAGGACCATGCCGCCTATGTCGAGAATTGGCTGAGTGCGCTTCGCGGCGACAAGCGCGCCATCTTTCAGGCCGCCACCGCAGCCCAGGCGGCGAGCAACTTCATTCTGTCAGCCATGGCAGCCCATGGCTGCGAGCGCGCCGCAGCTTGAATCCATTCTACCCCCCTTCCCCGGCCTTCTGGCTTTTGTACTTTGGAATATATCTTTCCTCTGGTGTCTTCCAGGTTCGGAAGAAATCCAGCGGATCCTGGCTTCCAAGAAAGGTCCGGGCTAGGGCCAGTCGCTCGAGCAGGTGACACTGCTCGCCTTAAGCAAGGTCGGCGGCTCGCTGCTCCACACCGGGAGGAAGCGCTCACACCGATTTTTTAAGCTGATGTTTTATTCCTCGGCCTGGTTCCAAATCGAGTGAGCGTAAGCCGCCTAAAGCTTTTAGAAAACGACCCGTTCTTAGTGAGTGAACAAGGAGCATGTCGTGTTAATCAGTAGCGTAAGTTGGACCGGTTCCTTGTTAAATCGGCTTGAGGCAAACGGCCTATCGGCCAGCAAAGCCAAACTGGTCGAAACAGCTTTGAACGCTGCCGAAATGGCCACACCCGCCTCGATTGGATCGGCATCAGCCACGGTTACTTCGGCGGCGGTGCGAGCCGCCCTTGACACGACGATCGACGCGGATGTTTCATCAGGCAAACTTTCTGTCAGCGATGCAGCGTTAGTCAAGAAGACTCTCGACGGCATCGACGGCGGGGTGACCGGATCGAGTACCACCAGCCAAGCGACGACGAGTAAAGCTGATACTGCATCGACAGGTAGCTCTGCCAGTGCCGGAAGCCCTGGTCCGGACGGCGGAAGTGGCGGTGGCTCCAGCAAGACCGAGCTTTCGGACACTGTCACCATTACCGGATCGATCAAAACGACGTTAATAACCTACACCGACAACACTACCAGCACAAATACGACGACCGCGACGGCTTCAGACAAGGCTAAGTACGACAAGTCGATTTCGGCCAACACCGGAAGCGAGGTTGCACAAAAGTATCTCTCGGCAATTGAGCCAGGCTCGCTGATTAATCTGACCGCCTGAAGACCCTGCGTGGCCTCACAGGATTTCATAAATCGCCACAAGCTGGACAAACGAGCCGGATCGCTTCAGCCTCAATCCGCATCATCAATTGCTGAGACTAAAAGACTAAATACCTAGCAGTTTGCTGAAAAAGATTTTCGAGGGGTGCCTTTGCACAACATTGATTCGCGGTAATCCGTACACGCGCATCTTAAATTCAAGTTTATGGGCCTCTCGATTCGATTGTGGCCGGACGCCGCTCCAAGTTTGAGCTTTTCAGCAAACTGCTAGAGCCTCCGGAGGACCCGGGCCGCTTTCCGATTAGGATGGCAGGTAATCGACCAATCGCGTGCCAAACACTCCGGCGATTCTATCCAATTCTTCGCGATCCCGTTCATCAAAGCGCGCATACGTGGCTATCAACGTCCAGTACGGCCTTCACCTGTCCATCGATGATGATGGGAACAACAATCTCCGAGGCCGATGCTGCGTCACAGGCAATATGGCCGGGAAAGGCGTGCACATCGTCGATCACCTGGGTTAGTCCGCTCGCTGCTGCCGTCCCGCATACGCCTGCTCCCCAGGCAATGCGGATGCAGGCAACTTTGCCCTGAAAGGGCCCAAGCACGAGCTCCCCGCCAATGACCCGGTAGAAGCCGACCCAGTTGATGTCGGGCAGATAGTCCCACAGCAGGGCGGCCACATTGGCCATGTTCGCGATGGCATCGTGTTCGCCATCCGTGACGGCATCGATTGCCTGGGCCAAATCGCGATATCGTTCGGCCTCTGGAGACCGCACCCTTTCCGTCATTAAAACCCCTCCCCCGCATGGTCTTCGAACAACTCGGCCGAGCGGATATAGCCCAGCAGCACTTCGAGTTTTTTCTGGCGCGATACCTCCTGCATCTTGGGCAGGCTGGCGCCAGTACGCGCCGCCTCGGTCAAGAACCCGGCGCGCAAGGAATGTGCTGCCAGCGTTGAAGGATCTAGCCCCGCAAGGGCGGCATATTTCTGGACAAGGCGCGCGATAGCTTGGTCGGACATCGGCAGCAGGGTCATCGCGCCGGTCGGTCCGGCCCGGGTAAATGGGGTGACGACAAGAACCGTGCGTAGCTGTACGACATAGTGGAACGTTTGGGGAACGTGCGGATTGGTGTTCAGCTAACCCGAAGTTCAGAGCGGCAAATGGCTCTGGCATGTCGGTTTGCGGGGCATGACCGACACCGACACGCGCACCTCGCGATTGAGCTTGTTCAGGATCGTCATCAGACGGTCAATGGTGAAACCCTTGAGCTTTGCTCGCCGGATACGAGAAAAATCGGCGGCAGCAAAGCCGGTCAACCGCTCGGCATCGCGCACCGACAGGCTGTCATCTGCCAGGCTTTTGCCGATCTCGGCAGCGAGGACAGCACGGAGCTGTTCGCGCTCCGCGTCAGGTAGCCCAGTGTCAGCGAAAACGTTGCCAGTGCCCCGTTCCAGTTCGAAATCATCCATTTTTTCGGTCATGTCAGCGCCTCCTTCAGACGTTTGATGCGTTCGCGTACGACGTCGATCTCGTGCTGGGGGGTCGCGATTCCGCTTTTCGACTTCTTCTGGAACGCATGAACAACCCAGATGTCATTGCCAAACTGCAGCCCGTAGACGACCCGGTAGGCATCGCCGCGTTCCTTCAGGACCAATTCCCAGACGCCGGAACCGAGGCCCTGCATGGGCTTGGAGATGTCCGGCGTAAACCCGTCGGCAATTTGCGTCAGGGCGCGGGCGGCCGTCTGTCGCGCTTCGAGCGGGAAATCATCAAAGTCCTTCCTCGCCCGTTTGATCCACGAAATGTTGCGATCTGTTTTGCGGATCATGGGCCTATGTAGTGATATCTAACAACAACGTCAATCTGAAGCGTCGCGGGTTTTCCGGAGGCGGTTTGGTTTGAGTCATGCAACCATATCGAGGTTCTCAAGGGCTGCATAGTAATTGGCCTCAGCCTCGGCGGGCGGGATATGCCCGATGGGTCCGAACAGGCGGTGATTGTTGAACCATTCGATCCAGGTCAGTGTCGCCATCTCGACCGCCGATGCGCTCGGCCATGACCGTTGCCGCCAGATGACCTCGGCTTTGTAGAGGCCATTGATGGTTTCGGCCAACGCGTTGTCATAGGAATCACCGACGCTGCCCACGGATGGCACGAGGTTCGCCTCGGCCAGGCGCTGGGTATAGTTCATGGCCAGATATTGCACGCCCCTGTCGCTGTGGTGGATCAACGCATCCTCGGGGACGGGCCTGCGGGCGTGGATTGCTTGCTCCAGGGCATCGAGCACGAAGTTTGAAGTGGGCGCTGTGCTGACCTTCCAGCCCACGATCCGCCGGGCAAAGGCGTCAATGACGAAAGCAACATAAACAAACCCCGTCCAGGTGTGGACGTAAGTGAAATCGACCACCCACAATGCGTTGGGTCGGCAGACGCCAAACTCGCGGTTGACCTTATCTAGCGGGCACGGCGCCTTGGGATTGCTGACGGTGGTAATCGTCTTCTTTCCACGCCTTACCCCTGCCAGCCCCATGGCCCGCATCAGCCGCTCGAT
>CAZZYX010000032.1:0-29841 GCA_964658485.1 uncultured Acetobacteraceae bacterium
CCCTGGAGGGGGAGGGCTTGAACCAGCAGTCCCCGCTCGCGGAGTTCTTCCTCCGCCCGCGCCCGTTCCTCGACGGCTCCTCGTTCGTCACCACCGAATCAGGCACCGGCCTCGTCCACATGGCCCCCGACCATGGCGAGGACGACTTCATCCTGTGCAAAGCCAACGGCATCGAACCGGTGTTCGCGGTCGAGGGCGACGGCAAATACCGCGCCGACTGGGCATGGCTCGGCGGCGAGGGCAGCGTCATCAACGCCAAGTTCAACGCCCCCGACGGCCCGATCTGCACCGATTTGCGCGGCACAGGCGGGTTGCTCGCGGCCAGCGCTGATTACAAACACTCCTACCCGCACTCATGGCGTTCCAAGGCCAAGGTGATCTGGCGCTGCACGCCGCAATGGTTCGTGCCGATGGACAAGCCGATCAACGCGGGCGAAACCCTGCGCGAAACCGCGGTCCGCGCTATCGCCGACACCCGCTTCATCCCCGAAAAGGGCCGCAACCGCATCGGCACGATGGTCGAGGGCCGGCCCGACTGGGTGCTGTCGCGCCAGCGCGCCTGGGGTGTGCCGATCGCGTTGTTCGTCAATCGCCAGACCGGGCAATATCTCTGCGACCCGACAGTCAACGCCCGCATCCTGGCAGCGATCCGCGAAAATGGCGTCGATGCCTGGGACGAGGCTCACGCCCAGGAATATCTCGGCGCCGACTACCGCATCGAGGATTTCGAACGAGTCACCGACATCCTCGATGTGTGGTTCGACAGCGGTTCGACGCACGCCTTCGTGCTCGAATCGGGGCGCTGGCCCGATCTGATGCGCCCGGCGGGCTATCAAGGCCCGCTCGCCGATCTCTATCTCGAAGGTTCCGACCAGCATCGCGGCTGGTTCCAGTCCTCGCTGCTGGAGGCTTGCGCGACGCGCGGCCATGCGCCGTACAAGGCGGTGCTGACCCACGGCTTCACCATGGACGCCAAGGGCATGAAGATGTCCAAGTCGCTGGGCAACACCATCGATCCGCTGAAGGTGATGGAAACCAACGGCGCCGACATCATCCGGCTATGGGCGCTGACCGTCGATTATACCGAGGATCACCGCATCGGCGATGAAATCCTGAAAGGCGTTGCCGACCAGTACCGCAAGCTGCGCAACAGTTTCCGCTATCTGCTGGGCGCGCTGGACGGGTTCAGCGAGGCCGAGCGGGTAGACGTGGCGGCCATGCCCGAACTGGAACGCTATGTGCTGGCGCTGCTGGCGCGGCTCGATGCGACACTGCGGGCGGCAGTGGCGGACTATGATTTCAACAGCTACGTCCGCGCGCTGACCGACTTCTGCAACGAGGATCTGTCGGCGTTCTTCTTCGATATCCGCAAGGATTGTTTGTATTGCGACGCGCCGACGGACGCCAAGCGGATGGCGTATCGGACGGTGCTGGATACGCTGTTTCACGCGCTGGTGCGCTATGCCGCGCCGGTGCTGGTGTTTACCGCCGAGGAGGTTTGGGGCACGCGGTTTCCAGATGCGGGGAGCGTGCATCTACTGGAATGGCCGGTGGTCCCGACCATTGCTATCGATACCGATCGCTGGGCAGCGTTGCGGAGCTGGCGCATCAGCGTCAATGAAGCGATCGAGCCGCTGCGCCGGGTTAAAGTGCTTGGCTCCGGGCTGGAAGCCAGCGTTATTCTGCATGCCGACGATGCGTTGGCGGGGCAGTTTGCCATGCTCGATCTCGCTGAATTGTTCATTGTCGCCTCGGTGAGCGTGCTCGCTCAATCCGGCGATGCCGCAGAGGCAGTCGCCACGCGTACTACGCAACACAAATGCGGACGCTGCTGGCGTCACCTTCCTGAAGTGACCGAAGACGGCGCGCTGTGTTCACGCTGCGATCATTTTGTTGCGGGCATGGACCTGGTCCGATGACGCTCACCCGCGCCCGCTTGATCGGCTTTGCCGTCGCCATCGCCATATTCATCGCCGATCAGGCGGTTAAATGGGCTATGCTTGGCCCGCTCAAGTTGCGCGATGTTGGCCAAATCACCCTGCTGCCGATCTTCAATTTCACCTTTACCGAAAATACCGGGGTCTCGCTTGGCCTGCTCGGCGCGGGCAGTGACAGCCAGCGCTGGCTGCTGGTGACGTTGACCGGCGCCATCGCGGTGACGGTGCTGGTGTGGCTGCTGCGCGAACGGCACGTGGCTGACACTGCCGCGCTGGGACTGGTGCTGGGCGGCGCGCTGGGCAATATTCTCGACCGCATGACGCTGGGCTATGTCGTCGATTGGGCCGATCTTCATTTCGGCGGGTTTCGCCCGTTCCTGATCTTCAACCTGGCGGATGCAGCGATAACTATCGGTGTCCTGATTATACTTGCCCGCTCTTTTTTTTCGCGCGAAAAGCGCTCCGCAGCTGTTCCAAGGAATTGACGACCATGCGCAAGATCACCGCTTCTATCCTGGCGATTGCCACCACGGCGGCGCTGGCCGGCTGTGCCAACGGCGGCATATTCCACACCGGCCCGGATGAATTCGCGGTGCAGCGCCAGGCCGGCCTGACCATCCCGCCCGATTTCGCGCTGTCACCGCCGACGCAGGGCGCGCCGCAGCCGACCGCGCGCACCAGCCAGCAAGACACGCTGGATGCGATGTTCGGTGGCCCGGCCCCGCGCAGCGACGTGGAAAAAAGCGCGCTCAGCCGCGCCGGGGCACCAGCGCCGAGCATTCGTTCCACGGTCGGAGATCCCCAGACTCATAACGCCGACAAGGGGCCGATCACCCGCGATATCCTGTCGGCACCGCAGGGCGATGGTCGTGAGGCGCAGGCGAACGTGCCGAGCTAGGCTGAGCATGGAAGCAAGCGGCCACATTCGGTCACTCCCGCCGGTGAGAGGGGAATAGAAGGGTCAGGTGTCGACGCAGAGGGCGCCGGGCATATCGGTGCGTAGCCATTCCAGCATAGCTTCGCGTATGCTGCTGCGCAATTTTGCCAGAGCGCCGGGTTCGGTGGCGCTCATCAGCAGCTTCAGTTCGACCGATCCGACCCGCGCTTCCGATACCACCAGCGCGGCGGTGCGGCCATCCCAGGTTTCCTGCGTCGCCAGCAGGCTCTGGTACGCCTTACGGATCGGGCCGATGGCAAAGCCGGGCTTGACCGGCAGCACGACGATGCCGGTGATCCCGCCCACCCGCGTCCAGTTCTGGAAACTGGTATCGAGAAATTTTACGGTGGGTACGATGTACCGCCGCTCATCGACGGTGCGGATCACGACATAGCTCAGGCGGATATCCTCCACCCGCCCGCTTTCGCCTTCGATCACGACGAAATCGCCGATCCGCACCGGCTCGGTCAAGGCGATCTGCATCCCGGCGATCAGCGACTTGAGCGCGGGTTGGGCTGCCGCGCCGACCGCCAGGCCGATGATCCCCGCCGACGCGATCAGCGTTGCCCCGACTTGCCGCACGCCGGGAACTTCCAGCATCATCAGGGCGACGGTGATGACGATAATCAGGAAACCCAGCGTGCGCGACAACAGCGCGATGCGGGTGCGGCGGCTCCTCGCCACGATCTCGTCGTCGACATGTTCGGCACGCACCGCCATGACCTCGGCGAAGGTCTTGACCATCGCGAATACCACCCAGCCGAGCAGGGCGGGGATGACGAAACGCGAAAATTGATCCCATACGCGCGCCAGCAACGCGTCCGAATCCTGGACGATCGATATCGAAAAAGCAATCAGCGCCCAGCGCAGCGGTTGGTAAAGGCGCCGGGCCACCGCCGAGTCCGTTTCCGAACGTGTGGCATTGGCGAAGCGGCGCAGCAGCCAGAACAGCACGTAATGCAGCGCCAGCGCCATGCCGACCGCGATGCCAAGTACGATCGCGGTATGCGTCAGGCGATCGGACCAATGCAGCAGTTCGGCTTCGGTCGGCAGCGGCGGCTTGACGACTTCGGGCGAAGAGTCCGGGATGCTCCAGAAGGGTTCTTTTTCCACAGGCGCGCTCAATGTGCGCTGCCCCAGCTATGGCCGGTGCCGATGTCGATCCCGAGCGGCACGGTGAGTTCTACCGCGGGCCGCGCCGCCTCGGCCATGACCGAGCGGATGATGGCGGTCGCCTGTGTCACATCGTCCTCGGGCAATTCGAACACCAGTTCATCATGCACCTGCAGCAGCATCCGTACCCGACCAAGGCCGGCGGCGGTCAGCGCCGGGCCCATCCGCACCATCGCGCGCTTGATGATATCGGCGCAGGTGCCCTGGATCGGGGCGTTGATCGCGGCGCGCTCGCTGCCCTGGCGCTCGGCCTGGGCCTTGGCATTGATGCGCGGAAACCAGCATTTGCGCCCGAACAGCGTTTCCGAATAGCCACGCTCGCGGACCCCGGCCAGGGTGTCGTGGATATAGCGCTGGATACCGGGAAACCGTTCGAAATAACGCGATATCATAATTTGCGCCTCGTCCGGGGTTACTCCCAGCCGCTGTCCCAGTCCCCAGCGCGAGATGCCGTAGAGAATGGCGAAATTGATCGTCTTGGCGCGGCCACGGGTATCGCGATCGACGTGGCCGAACAATTCCTCCGCTGTCCGCGCGTGAATGTCGGCGCCATCGGCAAACGCCTGTTTCAACGCCGGCACGTCGGCCATATGCGCGGCGAGGCGCAATTCGATCTGGCTGTAATCGGCAGACAGCAGGACGTGACCCGGTTCTGCAACGAAACATTCGCGGATCTGGCGACCGATTTCGGTACGGATCGGGATGTTCTGAAGATTGGGCTCCGTCGATGACAGCCGCCCGGTCTGTGCACCCACCAGCGAATACGAGGTATGGACGCGGTTGGTCGCGGGGTTGATCGCTGCCTGCAACGCCTCGGTATAAGTCGAGCGCAACTTGGCCAACTGGCGCCAGTCGAGCACTCGCGCGGCCATGATAACGCCATCGCCCGCCAGCTTTTCCAGCACCCCCTGGTCGGTCGAAAACTGCCCGCTCTTGCCCTTCTTGCCGCTGGTGTGCCCCATCTGCGCGAACAGGACATCGCCCAGTTGCTTGGGGCTGCCGATGGCGAAAGGCGCGCCGGCATGGCCATGAATCTCGATTTCCAGCTTGGCCAGCGCCTTGGCGAAATCGGTGGACAGCCCGGCCAGCCGCGCCCGATCGACATGAATGCCGTGCCGTTCCATCTGCGCCACCACCGGGATCAGCGGGCGATCGACGCGCTCATAGATGCGCGTGGCGCCCTCGTCCGACAGGCGCGGTTTAAGCAGGCGATGCAGCCGCCAGGTCACATCGGCATCCTCTGCCGCATACGGCGTCGCCCGGTCCAGCGCCACTTGCGCAAAGCTGATGGCGTTGCGGCCGCTGCCGGCAACTTCCTTGAAGGCGATGCAGCTGTGACCGAGGTGGCGCAGCGCGAGTTCGTTCATGCCGTGGCCGCCGCCGATGCCTTCTTCCATGCGCCCGGCGTCGAGGTCGAAGCTCATCACCATGGTGTCGTCGATCGGCGCGACATGGATGCCGTTGCGGGCGAGCATGTTGAGATCGTATTTGGCGTTATGGCCGATTTTCAGCACCGCATCGCTTTCCAGCAGCGGCTGCAGCCGGGCCAGTGCCTGATCGCGCGGGATTTGCTGCGGGCGCTGGGCGAACATGTCGCCGCCAGCGTGACCCAGCGGGATGTAGCAGGCCTGATTCGGTCCGACCGCCAGGCTGATCCCGACCAGATCGGCCTGCTGGGCATCCAACGCGCTGGTTTCGGTGTCGAATGCGATCGTCCTGGCCGCAAAGCAGCGCGCGATCCACGCATCCAGCGCCTCCAGCGTCTGCACGCATTCATACGCGGCAAGGTCGATCGGCGGCAGTTCGGGCAGCGCCTGTCGCAGGGAATTGGGCGGTGGCGCGGCCGGGACGGCGGCTGCGGTGGCGCCGGCGATCGCCTTGACGGGATGCAGCGCGTTAGCCCGGTCCGGGCTGCCGTTGCCGGCATCGAGCCGGCGTAGCAGGCTGGTAAAGCCGTGGTCGGTGAGGAAGGCGGCGAGCGGCGCCGGCGGGATCGCGGTGATCGCAAAGCTGTCCAGCGGCAGCGGCAGCGGGCAATCCTCCTTCAGTTGCACCAGTCGGCGCGACAGCCGAGCCATGTCGGCCTGCTCGATCAGGCTATCACGCAGCTTGCCCGGCTTCATTTCGAACGCTGCCGCCAGCGCGCCCTCGAGCGTGCCGTGGTCCTGGATCAGCTTGCCCGCGGTTTTGGGACCGATGCCGCGAATTCCGGGAATATTGTCCACCGAATCGCCCATGAGCGCCAACACGTCGCCGACTTTTTCGGGGGGCACGCCGAATTTCTCGATGACCTCGGCGATATCGATTCGCGCGCCTTTCATGGTGTCGAGCATGTCGACATGCCCGCCCCCCGCCGAAGTGCCGATCAACTGCATCAGATCCTTGTCGGACGAGACGATGGTGACATCCCAATCCTGCAGGGATGCGGCGCGCGCGTAGGAGGCGATGACGTCATCGGCTTCCAGGTCCTCCTCCTCGATGACTGCCAGGCTGAACGCGCGGGTCGCGTCCCGAATCAACGGAAACTGCGGCACCAGATCGTCGGGTGGGGGCGGCCGATGCGCCTTGTACTGATCGTAAAGAGCATTGCGGAAGGACGTTCCGGCCTTGTCCAGAATGACGGCAAGATGGGTCGGACCGTCGGCTTTGTGCAGGTCTTCCGCCAGTTTCCACAACATCGTGGTGTAGCCATAGACCGCTCCGACCGGCACGCCATGCCGATTGGTCAGTGGCGGAAGCCGATGATAGGCGCGAAAAATATAGGCCGATCCATCGACCAGATAGAGATGCTGCCGTGTTGCCATGATTAGTCCATAGAGTTAGTTCAAGTGTGGGGAAAGCACCCTGAGCCGATCGAGATCGTTGCGGACGAGCCGATGCTGGATGATCTGGCCAAATCCGACTGGCCACAGCAGCATTTGTATCAAAAATACGCAATTTGAGCCGGTAAATGGCCGGAAATGCACGTCCGGAGAGGGACATGCGCGACTAGCGCTTGCATAGCAGCGCCAAGGTGATTAATTGACGCGTGAAGTCTACTCTAGCGGTAGCCTTTCCGCACGGCCTTGTGTCGCGCGTGGTCCACTCGCTGTTCAAGGAATACCATACATGCGCAAGATCGTACTCGCCGCTGCCGTTGCCGGCGCTGTCCTGACTCTTTCGGCTTGCAACAAAGCCGCTGATTCGTCGTCGTCTGCCGATTCGACTGCCTCGGCTGCCGACAGCTCCGCTTCGATTGCTGACTCGGCTGCTTCGGGCGCCGCTTCGGCTGCTTCGGGCGCTGTGCCGCTTCGTCGGCCACTTCGGCTGCCTCGATGTAATCTTCGCCTTTCGGCGAGATTATCGAATTGGGCGCGCGGGGCTTACCTCGCGCGCTTTTTTCGTGTTGCGATGAGGTAAACGGCGGAGATGTTTTGCAGTATCTGATCTCCCTGTCCCGACGATGAATGCAGCCATCCCGGCTCGGCTGGATAGCTCGCGTCGAAAATCAGTGGCGGTGGCCGCAACCGCGCTGACCGCCGCGATGGTGCTGGGCGGTAGCGGCTCGCTGGTGCCTTTGCCTGAAATCGTGCTGCAATGCCTGATCGCCGCGCTGACCGGGGGCTGGGTGTGGCTGTGTCCCGGCGAGTTGCGCAATGTGCCACGCGGCGCCTGGATCATCGCTGCGGTGATGCTGGCGATCCCGCTCTATCAGTTGCTGCCCATGCCGCCGCTGCTGTGGCAAAGCCTGCCCGGCCGGTCGGCTGAGCGGGCAGCGCTGGAGCTGCTAGGCCAAGGTTCGAGCTGGCAGCCCCTGTCGATGACCGTCGATCGTACGCTGGCCTCGTTGCTGACGATGACGGCGGCGGCAGCGGTCCTGGTGATGGCCGCCGCGCAGGACCGGCAGGGCCGCACCGTCCTGCTGGCGACGATAGCCGGGATCGCCCTGCTCTCGGTACTGGTCGGAGCGGCGCAGTTGTCGGGCGGCGCCGGCAATTCCTTTCGTTTCTACAATCCCGGCGAGGCTTTCCTCGACGGCTTCCAGACCAATCACAACGCCGCGGCCGATGTCCTGCTGATTGGCCTGGTCGCAGTGGCTGCCACCGCTTCCGACTTGGCCCACCGCCGCCAATCTGCACCTCGCCGCAATCCGGCGCTCACCCCGCGCCTGATGCCGGGTCCGATACTGGGTATGGCCGGCGGGGCGACGCTGCTGCTGATGCTTGGCGTGATCCTGACGGCCTCGCGCACCGGGATAGCATTGCTGCCCATCGCCATCGGTGGCGAAGTCCTGATCCTGAGACGCTGGCTGCGGCTCGACGCGCGGCGCCTGGTAATTGCGATAGCTGTCGCCCTGGCGGTGGCCGGCGTTGCCGCCATCTCCCTGGGACAGCATGGCGCTCTGGGAAAGGTGTGGGACCGGTTTCACACGGCGACCGAGTTCCGCCCCGAAATCTGGCACGACGCATTGTTCGCAATGCGCCGGTACTGGCCGTGGGGGTCCGGCATGGGCAGCTTCATCCCGGTCTTTGCCGCCGCCGAGCGGCTGGAGGTCGTCACCGGGAAATTCGTCAACCGAGCACATGACGATTATCTCGAGTTCCTGATCGAGGCCGGATTTCCGGGAATTGTGGCGCTCGCGCTGATCTGCTGGCAGCTCGCCAGCGGTGCCTGGCGCGGCTGGCGCGCCCGTATCGGCGGTTCACGGGCCCAGTTGATCTGCGGCGCGACGAACCTCGTCATCCTGGCATGTCATTCCCTAGGTGATTATCCGTTGCGTACGGTATCGATCGCATGCATGACGGCAGTCAGCGCGGGGCTTCTGCTTCCGATTGCGGAACGGGCCCCGCCAAGATCGGAACAATACGTTGATGAGACATAAGAGCGCTACGCTCGTCGCGGCATTGCTGAGCTTGGTTTGTGCCGGCTGCGCGACGAAGCCGCTAGCAGATATGCCAAGCGGCCCAGCCGCTTATGCTGCCATTCCGATCAAGGTAACGGACCCCACCATCGGCACTATCGCTCCCGGCGACAGGTTGTCGATCAAGGTACTCGGCGAGGCGGACCTAACCTCGGACCAGTATCTCGTCGATGCCGCCGGAACCATAGAAATGCCGCTGATCGGCGATATCAAGGCCCAGGGCCGCACCGTCGAGGCGATCCGCGACGAAATTGCACGCCGGCTGGGCCAGCGCTTCATTCGCGATCCACAAGTGGTGGTGAGCCTCGCCCAGCATCATCGGGAGGTGTTCACCGTCGAAGGGCAGGTGCGCGAGCCAGGCCGCTATGAAGTGGCCAGCGACATGACGCTGCTGGGCGCCATTGCCACCGCCAAGGGCACCGGGATCAATGCCAGGATCAGCGAGACCATCGTCCTGCGCGATGCCAACGGGCAACATCTGGCGGCGCGGTTCGACATGGACCAGATTCGTATGGGCCGCGTGCCCGACCCCCAGATCATCTCGGGCGACAAGATCGTGGTCGGCTATTCAGCGGTCAAGGGCGCGTTGCACGATTTCCTCCAGGCAGCGCCGCTATTCAACCTGTTCTATGTGCTGAGAAATTAATTCGCCTGACTATTATGCTCATTTCAGAAAGATCAGCGAAGTGTCCAAGATTTTGCCTCTCGACGAGACGGCCCGGCGGTCGGAAACGCTGACTAATCCCGACAACGACGGGTTTTTCACGACGGATCGCGCGACGTTCGATTTTCGTTACGTCCTCGCCGCGGTGCGCAGCAATCTGCCGCTGATCGCTGCGATCATCGGGGTGACGCTGGCCGCCGCCGTGGCGCTGACGTTGTTGGAAACCCCGCGCTATACTGCCACTTCGACTATCCAGATCAACGACAGCAGCACCCGCGTGCTCGCCGACAAGCCGGGCGACCAAAGCGAAGATGGCGGCAATAGCGGCTACGATACCGATCGTTTCCTGCAAACCCAGGTCGATGTGCTGCAAAGCCGCGGACTGGCGTTGCGGGTCGCACAGAAACTGAACCTGGCATCGAGCGCACGCTTCTTTGCCGCGCAGGAAGCCGACCTGCCCCCGGCCAGCGCGCCGCCGTTGCTCGTCCGCAACCAAGTCGTGAGCATGCTGCTGGCTCATCTGCACGTCAATCCGCCGCGCGAATCGCGGATCGTCACGATCCAGTACGACAGTACCGACCCGGCAATGTCCGCCGATATCGCCAATGCCTATGGCACCGAATTCATTCAGTCGAGCCTCCAGCGGCGCTATGACAGCTCGTCCTATGCGCGCGATTTCGTCTCGAACCAGCTTGCCCAGACCAGGCAGAAGCTGGAGGATTCCGAGCGGGAGCTGAACGATTACGCGCGCAAGGCGGGCCTGATCAGCACGCATCCGCTGTCGCCCACCGGAGACAAGGCCAGCGTCGGCAGCGGCTCGGTCACCTCCGACAGCCTGGGCCAGCTTAACCAGGCTGCGAATGAGGCCACCGCCCGGCGCATTACCGCCCAGGGCCGCTTGCGGGCGATCGGTAGCGGATCGCCGTTCAGTTCGACCGAAGTGGTCGGCAACTCGACGATATCCGCGCTGATGGAGCAGCGCGCCACGATCGAAAGCCAACTGCAGGAAGAGCAGGCGCGCCACCTCGACCAATATCCGACGGTCAAGGCCAAGCAGGAACAGCTCGCCGCGATCAACGAGCAGTTGAAACTGGTCGCCAGCAATATTCGCAACGCGGTCAAGGCCGATTACGACGCCGCGCGCGACAGCGAGCGGCAATTGACCGGCGAAGTCGATCGCCTGAAGGGCGCAACCCTCACCGAGCAGGACAGCAACGTCCAGTACGGCCTGCTGGCGCGCGACGTGGATACCAACCGCCAAGTCTATGACGGGCTGCTGCAACGCTACAAGGACCTCAACGCTTCCTCCGGGATCAGCCTGAGCAACGTCTCGATCATCGACGCCGCCGATCCTCCGGGTCGGCCCTCATCGCCTAACCTGGCGAAAAACCTGGCGCTGGCGCTGGTGCTTGGCCTGGGCCTTGCGGCGGCGACGGTGTTCCTCAAGACCCAGTTCGACGATTCGATCCGCGTGCCCGAGGATATCGAGGGCAAGCTGGGATTGGCGCTGCTGGGCATCGTCCCGCGCACTCAGGGCATCGAACCGGAAGAAGCCATGCTCGATCCCAAGTCGCCGATTGCCGAATCCTACAATTCGCTGCGCGGATCGCTGCTGTATGCCACCAGCGAAGGCTTGCCGCAGGTGATCCTGGTGACCAGCGCGCAACAGGCCGAGGGCAAGACCACCACCAGCTATGCCATGGCGCTGGGCTTTGCGCGGATGGGCAAGTCGGTCGTGCTGTTCGATGCCGACCTGCGGCGACCCTCGCTGCATCGGCGAATCGGCTATGACAATGATCGTGGCCTCTCGACCCTGCTGACCACGCAGGATGCGCTGGCCAGCGTGACCCGCCCATCCAGTCTTGCCAATCTGAAGCTGGTGCCTTCGGGCCCGGTTCCGCTCAGCCCCACCGAACTGCTTTCCAGCCCTCGCCTGGAGCATATCCTCCAAGAAGCGGCCCGGTCGTTCGACGTGGTCGTGATCGATAGCCCGCCGGTGCTGGGATTGGCCGACGCGCCGATGATGGCGGCGCTGGTCGATGGCGTGATCTTCGTGGTGGAGGCCGATCGCAGCCGGCGCGGCGCACTCAAGACAGCGCTGCGCCGGCTACGCGCGATGCGACCGGTGCTGCTGGGTGCTGTCCTCACCAAGTTCGATCCGCTCAAGGCCGGCAATCGCTATTCTGAATATTACGGTTACGGCTATTATCAGTACGAAACGCCCGCCAAGGCGTGATCCGCAACCGGCATCTGCTGCTGCGCATCGGCGTTACCGCAGGCGCGCTGTTCTATGTCGCGCTCGCCATCGGCAATGGGCTGGATCGCCTGGCCCCCAGCCGCCCCGCAGTGGCCAGCCATGTCCCCGCGCTATTTGCCATCAATGCGCTGGAGGTCGCTGGCGAAGCCGCGCTTCGCAACGATCCGCACGCAGCAGTCAAAGTGGCGGAAAAACTGGTGGCTCGCGCTCCGATCGAACCGTTCAGTACCGCGTTGCTGGGGGCAAGCCGTGCCGCCATCGGCGATGATGCCGGGGCCGACCGCGCCTTTCGGGTCGCCGGTCAGCTTGGTTGGCGCATACCCCTGACGCAAAGCTATTGGGCGGCGGCGGCGCTGGCCGTTGGCGATACCAGGATCGCGGCACAGCACCTGGATGCGCTGTTGCGGCAGCGCCCGGAACTGCTGCGCCTGCCCGAAACGCTGGCCCCGTTCGAAAGCGATGCCACCGGACAAACTGCCCTGGTCGACCAGCTGGTCACCCGCCCGCCGTGGCTCGACTGGTACGACGGCGCGATAGATCCCGTTCCTGCAGCGATCATGGGCCGCCGAGTGCCGGTGCTGATGGTGCTGGGCGACCGGGGTGTCGTGCTGGGCTGCACGGCGATAGCACCGGCGGTAAACCAGCTCGCCGCGGCTGGACTGGCCAGCGCCGCCGCCGCGCTACGGCGCCGGCATTGTCCCGGAGCATGATGCGATTTGACCTTATCGCGTCATGCTCCGGGATGATGGCAGCGGCGTAGCGTCAGGCGATGATGTCGGGAATGAGATAATCCTCGATCAGCGCGATCTGGTCCTTCAGCTTGAGCTTGCGTTTCTTCAGGCGGGCGATCTGCAGCTGGTCGATCACGGTGGCCGTGCTGAGCGCATCGATGGCCGCATCGAGATCGCGATGCTCGACACGTAGCAGTTCCAGGCGTTTGCGCATTTCTTCTTCGCTCACGCCGTCATACCTGCTTGTCATGTGTCGCATTCGCCAAGCCTGGCGGCGTGCGAATGGAGGGTGCCGGTTCAATTACACGATGTGACGCCAAACCCGCCACCCAAATCATCATTTTTTCCGCTCGTCGCAAACCAGCAAACAGCGATCCGATTTGCCGCCATATCCGCTTATCACATTCGGCGAAATGTGGTTTTATAACAATCGCGCTGACAGGGTGCGACAGCGAGTCGTCGGGAGTGACCGGGCGGATCGAATCGCAGCCCAATAGCGCGGCGCGCGCATGCGTGTCCGGATGACGGGAGTTCTTGAACTGGCTTGCGTTCAGTTGCCGACGATCGACCGGATGATCCGGTGTCGCGACGGCTGGGCCCGGGCCGTATGTTAAAGGAGCGATACCTATGGAAGCATCGTATATCAATGCTTTGCAAAGCAAGCATGCCGGCCTTGAAAAGCAGATCCACGATGAACTGATCCGACCTTCTCCAGATGTATCCGCGCTGAAAACGCTCAAGTTGCGCAAGCTGCGGATAAAGGACGAAATTTTCAAACATTGACTACCGGGTTCTTGCCAAGGCGCTGGCGGTAATGCCGTGCGCCTTGGCAATACCCTAGCCATCGTATGGCGTGCGGCAGCGGTATAATGATTCCGCCGGCGGCGTGGGCATATCCGGTCACGGCTTAAACGGATTAAAGCGCAAGTTCCCAAGCGTGCTACATTAGGCTAGATCGCTGTTATGACCAGCGTTCCGACGATCTTCGCCCGATGACGCCCGATGACGGATGTCCCAGCCTGACGCAGGCCGGCTTGATGAGCAGGCCCGCGACATGAGCGGAGGAGTAGCCGCGGCCCGGACCATTCTCACTCGCCTGCACGAGGTGATGGCGTCGCGATCCAACGCGCAGGCCAAACTGAATACCGTGGTCGAAGTGATCGGCGCCTGTCTCGACAGCGAGGTCTGCTCGATCTATCTGTTACGCGAAGGCATGCTGGAGCTTTATGCAACGCGCGGCTTGTCGCAAGAGGCTGTGCATGTCACGCGCATGGCGCTGGGCGAAGGTCTGGTCGGCACGATCGGTCGCGGAGTGGAAACGCTCAATCTGGCTGAAGCGGCGACTCATCCCGACTTCTCGTATCGTCCCGAGACCGGCGAGGACAAGTTTCATTCCTTTGCCGGGGTGCCGATCGTGCGGCGCGAACGGGCGATAGGCGTGCTTTGCGTCCAGCATGTAGAGCCGCGCCGGTATGTCGAGGTCGAGATCGAGGCATTGCAGACCGTGGCAATGGTGCTGGCGGAGATGATTTCCAACGCTGATCTGGTAGACGAAGATGGTTCCGGGTTGACCGCGGCGCAAAGCGGCCCGGTACAATTGAAGGGGCTGGCGCTGGTCAAGGGCCTGGCCAGCGGTTACGCAGTCTATCACCAGCCGCGCATCACCATCGAACAGACCATGGCCGACGATGTCGAGGCAGAGCGGCAGCGCGTCTATCTGGCGTTCGACAAGATGCGTGCGCAGATCGATCGCATGGCCAGCCAGGCCGAATTCGGTGTCGACGGCGAGCACGAGGAAGTGCTGCAGACCTACAAGATGTTCGCTTACGACGAAGGCTGGTCGCGGCGGATCAATGAAGCGATCGATTCTGGGCTGACCGCCGAGGCCGCGATCGAACGGGTGCAGCAACGCACCCGCATGCGCATGCGCCAGATCGACGATCCGCTGCTGGCCGATCGCATGCATGATCTGGAGGATTTGTCGAACCGGCTACTGCGTACGGTGTCGGGCCAGATGGGCACGGCCGCAAGTAAAGGCCTGCGCGCCGATGCCATCCTGATCGCGCGCAACCTGGGTCCGGCCGAGCTGTTGGAATACGACAAGCGGCGGCTCAAGGGCGTAATCCTTGAGGAAGGTTCGCTGACCGCGCATGTCGTGATCGTCGCGCGGGCGCTCGGCATACCGGTGCTGGGCCGGGTGCGGGGCTTGCGCGCTTTGGTCCTCGAAGGCGACCACCTGCTGCTCGATGGCGACCAGGGTACCGCCAGCGTGCGCCCGGCGGCGGCGATGGTCGAGGCGTTCGATGCGCGCTTCGCCAAAAGCCGGGAGCGCCAGGCCGCTTATGCCGCGCTGCGCGACGTCGAACCGCGCACGCTCGACGGCACCCGCGTGATGGTGATGATCAACGCCGGACTGCGAGAGGATATGCCGAACCTCAGCCTGACCGGCGCTGACGGGGTGGGGCTGTTTCGCACCGAATTCCAGTTTCTGATTGCCGCCACGCTGCCTTCGCGCGAACGCCAGACACGGCTGTATCGCGAAGTGCTGGATGTCGCGGGCAGCCGCCCGGTGGTGTTTCGCACCGTCGATATCGGCGGCGACAAGGTGCTGCCCTATCTGCGCCACGATGATGGTCCGGGGGAAGAAAACCCGGCGATGGGATGGCGCGCGTTGCGGGTTGCGCTCGAACGCGACGGCTTATTGAAAGTGCAGGCCCGCGCGTTGCTGGAAGCAGCGGCGGGGCGCACGCTGCACGTGATGTTTCCCATGGTCGCCGAACCGTGGGAGTTCGATGCGGCGAAGGCGGTGTTCGAAGGACAACTAGCCTTTTTGAAACAGCGCCAGAAAAAGGTGCCCGAGGCGATTCGCTTCGGCGCCATGCTGGAAGTACCCGCGCTGGCGGAAATGCTCGACGTGATGCTGCCCCAGCTGCAATTCCTGTCGATTGGAACAAATGATTTGACGCAGTTCCTGTTTGCCGCCGATCGGTCCAATCCCAAGCTGGCCGAGCGTTACGACTGGCTGAGCCCGGCGATCCTGCGTTTTCTGGGCCGGGTGTCGGGCCAGGTCGCCAAGGTTGCGCGTGACACCGGGCACAAGGTCGATCTGGCGGTATGCGGAGAAATGGGCGGGCGGCAACTTGAGGCGCTGGCTTTGCTGGGGCTCGGCATCCACCGCTTTTCCATCACCCCGGCGGCAGTCGGGCCGATCAAAGCCCTGATCGCCAGAATCGATCTGCCTGAGATCGAGACAGCAATGTCCGGCTGGTTGGCATCGCCGCCGCCCGACATGCGCGCCGCGCTGATCGATTGGGCACAGCAGCGAAACATTGTTGTCGATTAAGGACAATCTGTCGGGAGCCAGCCGGCAAGTGCCCGAGATACTCGGGCGAAAAATGTAATTCGTTGACTTTTAATTTACCATGGCGTTGTTTGCCAGCGGGGCTTCTGGCCAGGATATATCGGGATTGCTATGGCTGCAGACGTCGACATCGCCGAGCTTTCGCTCGATCGCGCCGGGCCTCGGCTTAAGCGTGCCCGGGAAGCCGCGGGGAAGACGCTTGCCGATGTTTCGGCTGCGACCAAGATTCCCGAGCGGCTGCTGGCGGCGATTGAAGCGAGCCAGTTTTCCTCGCTGCCTTCGCGCATCTATGCCATCGGATTTTCGCGCAGCTACGCGCGGCTGGTGGGGCTGGACGAAACGGCGATCGTCGATGAGGTCCGCGCCGAGATTGATGGCGACGCGACGCGTAGCGATGTCATCACAACCCAGGCCTTCGCCCCCGGTGACCCGGCGCGCGTGCCGCAATTGCGTCTGGCGATAAGTGCCGGACTGGGTGCGGTGCTGGTGATCGTAGCCGGGCTGGTGTTCTGGCACAGTGCCTATAATCCTGCGGGATCGCTGCCCTCGATCCTGCCCAACGATGCGCCGTCCGCCCGGAAAGCGGCGCCCGTCAAGTCGGGTCTGCCGAGCGGGGTTGGCGCGGCTGGGCCAGGGGCAATTCAGCCATCCGGCGGTGCCGTGTCGCTCAGCGCCTTGTCGCCAGGCCTGTGGGTCAAGGTTTACGAGGCTTCGGGCAAAGTCCTGTTCCAGCACGAGATGACACTAGGCCAGACTTTCGTCGTGCCCGCCGATGCCCAGGCACCGCTTATCTGGACCGCCCGGCCGGATGCATTGGCCTTTACCGTTGGCGGCAAGCCGGTGCCCAAGCTTTCCGAAACGCAGAAGATCATCAAGGGCGTGCCGATCTCGGCAGCAGCGTTGCTGGCCCGATCCGCTCCGCCTGCCGTCCCGCAATAAGCTCTCTCGACAGTTTATGCGGTCTGAGGCAAGCAACGCCGGGCAGCCGCTCGCGGTCGGCAGAGGCGTCAAGCGACAAGGTTTTTAACGATGCAAGCAGGGAAATTCGGGATGCGCGCGGCGGGGGTGATATTGGCAAGCCTGATCGCGATCGCCGCGATCGGGGCCGCGCCAGCCGGCGCGCAGGACGCCGCCCCGCAGCATCAGGCGCCGTCCAGCCTGGAACCGGCGCCGCCCGCAGCAACGCCGTTGTCCGATTTGCTAACTCGGATGGATGCGCTGGAAACCCAGATGGCGCGGCTGACCGCGCAAAACGAGGAAATGGCTAATCGCCAGCGCCAGCTTGAAGCCAAGCTGGCCTCTGCGCCGACCGGGACGCCGGTGATGGGGCCGCCGAATGACGCGGCCATGCCGCCGGTCGCCGCTGCGCCGGTTGCTGCCCCGGCCAGTCCGGTACCCAAATCAGCCAACGCCGGCAATTTATCGGCGATGACGGGTGGAGCTTCGGATCATGCGGGTGCTGCCCCCGCGACCGGCCCGGCGCGGGCTTCGGCCGAGCGGATCGCCGCGGTCAAGGCGGTGATCAAGCCGCAGAGCGGCAATGCCGGCGATGACGAATATTCCTATGGCTTCCGACTCTACACCGCCAAATTCTATCCCGAGGCGGCGCAGCAGTTGAAGTTGTATATCGATAAATACCCCAAGGATACCCACATCAGCCATGCGCGCAACCTGCTCGGCCGGGCCTACCTCGACGATGGCAAGCCGCGCGATGCCGCGCCGTGGTTCCTGATGAATTACAAAACGGATCCGCATGGTCCGCGCGCTGCCGATAGCCTGCTCAACCTGGCGACCGCGATGCGCCAATTGGGTGACAACAGCCGGGCCTGCATCGCGCTGAACGAATTCAGCACGACCTATGCCGCCGAAGCGCAGGGGCGGCTGCGCTCCGATTACGATAAAACGCGCGGCGGCTTGACCTGCAGTTGAGCGGGGATGATGCGATCCGCGACCTTGCCGCCCCGCTGATCGCGCGGCTGACCGGCGACCTTGCCCGGATCTGGCCGGAGGCCGCGCGAGCGCCGCAAGCGCGATTGGGGATCGCGGTATCAGGTGGTCCCGATAGCCTGTCGCTATTGCTGCTGGCGCACGCGGCCCGGCCCGGTGCCGTCGCGGCCGCCACGGTCGATCACGGCCTGCGCCCCGGCAGCGCTGCCGAAGCCGCCGAGGTCGCCCGCGTCTGCGCGCGGCTGGGTGTGCCGCATGCCATCCTGCGGGTGACCGTGGCCGATGGCAACGTTCAGGCCGAGGCGCGCACTGCCCGTTACGCCGCGCTGAGCGGGTGGATGGCGGAGTGCGGGCTGGATGCACTCGCCACTGCGCATCACGCCGACGACCAGGCCGAAACCTTGCTGATGCGCCTCAATCGTGCGGGCGGGGTTGCGGGATTGGCCGGGGTGCGCGAGCGCGGACACGTGCCGGGCACGGATTGCCTGCTCCTGCGCCCGCTGCTTGGCTGGCGCCGGGATGAACTGGCGGCGGTGGTCATGGCGTCCGGTCTGGTCGCCGCTGACGATCCCAGCAACGGCGACGACCGTTTCGATCGGGTGCGATTGCGGCTGGCGTTGCAGCACGCGGCGTGGCTGGATATTCCCGCGATTGCCACCAGCGCCGCCCATCTGGCCGACGCCGATGCCGCGCTGGACTGGGCGGCCCAGCGCGAATGGCAGGAAGGAGTCAGCGTCCGGGGACTAGGCCTGACTTACCGGCCCCGCGCGCCGCGTGCGATTGCCTTGCGCGTTCTGGCCCGGATCGTGCGGCGACTGGATGGCGATGAAGCACGCGGGCAAGCACTCGCACGATTATTCGACAGCCTGATCGCGAAACAGCCGGCCTCGATCGGCGACCTCGTGGCGCGGCCGTTGCCGGATGGCTGGAGCTTCATGAAGGCGCCCAAGCGGCGGGGGTGAAGCTTATGTCGAGTTTGGGGGTTATCCATGCGCGCCGAACTCATTGGCAATAGCGGCGCTGATCCGCAGCGATAACACCTGCGCGCGCGCGATCGGCTCGATATAGTCGCGGCGGATCGCGGCATAGCCGGTGGCGCCTTCGTCGGGGTAGTCCGAGGCTTCGCTGACCGAGAAATCGCCGAGCTTGGGAGAACTGATTGGAAAGGCCCGGCGCAACTGCGCCAGCGCCTCGTCGACGCGGAGCGTAAACACCATTTCCAGCACATCTTCGCGCGCGATGTCGTTGGCCCGGCTGAACGCGGGGACCGTCACCACGCGCAGGAACATATGCTGCATCAGCGCCAGTCGCAGTGCATGCAACACGCCCAGCATCCGGCGGGTATGTTCGCGGCCATGCTCGTGACCGGGCGGCAGGGCATCCTGGGGAACGTTGCGCAGCAATTTGTACAGCTTGAGCGAATCAACCCGCAGCCGCGATGCCAGCCGCCGGAAAACCCCGGTACGATCGTCGCTGGTCAGATATTCCGCCAGGATCAGGCAGCCATCGGCGATGTGGTCTTCATTGCCGCGATACGGCCGGCTGGCCCAATAGGCCGAATTGAACAGCTCGCCATAGGCGGCCACGGTCTTGATGCTGGCCAGTGCGTTGGCGGCGCGCACCAGCCGCACCATCTGGCGCCCGCGTTCGCTGGTCGAGAGCAGCGCCGCCAGTTCCTCGACATTGCCGTCCGATGCGGTGCCGAAGCCGGCGATCACGTTCAGTGGATAGCCGAGCTGTTGCAGGATGGCATTGTGCGGGATCGCGCGGAACTGGCGCAGGCTCATCTGGCGGTCGGAGGTGAGATCCGACTGGCGGCGCGACTTGCGGCTGCCGGTGTCGTTGAGCATGCCCAGCCCGAACGCGGTCAGCGCACGCGAATAGGTGGCGCTGGCAAGATGGCGCTGCTGCACCCGGCGGATCGCGCGATAGAAATCCAGGCTGAGATCGGTGCGGCGGTAAAACGGATCGGTCGGCGCGTAAGGATCGGTTTCCGCCGGCGCCAGTTCGATGAACCGGGTCAGCGTCGCCAGCGCCAGCTCGGGTGTGCCGAAAAACAGATAGCCGTCACCGCCCTGAAAACTGACCTCCGGCTCCAGCCTGATGCCCGCGCGAACAAACCTTCGACGCGACCATGGCGACAGCGGCCACGCCAGCCGATCGGCCAACGACGTAGGATGCGCGCCCCGCCCCATCGATTCGCCATGGGTGTTGAAGATCAGCGCCGAGACATCGCTCAAGCCATTCGCCGCCATCGCTTCCGCCAGCCGCCCCTGCAATCGCTCGATTCCCAAGGCGGCGGGGATTTGGCCGACGAAGCGCCCGGCATCGGAAAACCCGGTCTGGATCGCGACCCGGCCCCGCGCCCGCGCGTATTGGCGATAGGCATCCTCGGCCAGCAGCGCGTCGAGAAAGCGTCCGCCGTGTTCCAGCGCGCTTTCGGTTTCGAACAGTGGCGAGACATCGACCTGTTCAGCGATGCCGAACAGCTTGGCGAAATACAACGCCGCCAGCATCGTCGTCGGCTGTTCGCATTCGGCCACCAGCATGCGGATCGGCGCATCGCCATCGACGTGGTGGAGGATTTCAACCATGGTCAAGAACAGCCGGACCGCCGTGCTGTTCTCCATCGCCAGCGCGGCAAAGTTGGAGCGCAGCATTTTGGCGCTGGCCAGCAATTCGCGCATCTTGACCAGCGCTGCCTGGCTGGCGAGATCGAGCTTGCCATCGGGGTCGATGCGGCGGCGGATGGCGTTCTGCAATTGCGAGGAATTCACGCGGAAGTGAATCCAGCCCATCCCCAGGCCATCGGTCCGCATCGCCGCGACGGCGACCAGCAGCGCTTCGGCGGTTTCAGGCGCGGCGCTGGCCGCCTGGGTTTCCAGTTCGGCGATGATCCCGGACAGGCTTATCAGCTTGTCGGGGTGATCGGCGGTCAGCGTGTTGGCGGCGGCAGAGACCGCCGTGGGATCGTCGAAACTGGCCGCGAACAGCGCGGCCATTTCAGCGGCGCGATCGCCGGCGGCGGATAGCCGGGCCGACAACTCCGGCGCGGCCTGTGCCAGTTGGGCAGCATACAGCCCCAGTCGCTGGGCCTTTTCCTCCAGTCGGTAGCGGATGCAGGTGTGCCAGCCGATGTCGGTGCGACCGTCCATGTCGTAGCCGACCCAGCTGGCGAAGCGCAGCGGCTGGGGTCGCAGTTCCTGCCAGCGATCGGGCCAGCGCTGGCGCGCCGTACGCAGCAGCACGCCATTGATCCGGTCGCGCGCCGCCTGGCCCCGGGCAATGGCGGTCATCGCCGCAGCGTGCTCCGTGTCCAGCGTGATGATATCGCGGTCATGCGCGGCCACGCAAACCGTGGCGGCGCTGCAATCGCCCGAGGTAGCGGCAGCGGCAACGGCCTCTGTCTCGCCGCGCGTCAGCAGGAAAGTGGGATGCGCGGTGAATACGATGTGCGCTACCGGGCGCGCCCATCGTGCGGCAAAGCCCGGAAAATCCCCAGCCTCGGCCAGTCCCTTGAGGCGGGAGAGATTATCGTCGGCGGCGACCGGCTCGATCAGCCGGTGCAGCCGTTCGGCGCGAGCCCGCAACGCCTCGCACTCCAGTTCGGCGACCATGGTCTCGACCCCGTCCAGCGATAACTCGCCGCTTTCGATCCGCCGCGACAATTCCAGCCCCAACTGGAACACCGGATTGAACAGCGGCGTTTCTGCGGTACGGCTGTGCAACGCTTCCAAACGGGCATCGAGTGCGGCAAATTCGCTCATTCTTTGATGCTCCAAATCGTTTCAGCCATGCAGCGCAGCCGCCCCGCGCGCAGCCGCAGTAATCGCGGCAACGTCGGGCACGCCCTTGGGCACCACCCAACTGCCGCCGACGCACAGCACCGCCGGGATTGCCAGCCAGTCCAGCGCGGTCGCCAGGGTGATGCCGCCGGTTGGACAGAAGCGCACCATCCCGAACGGCGCGGCCAGCGCCTTCAACGCAGTGATGCCGCCGCTGGCTTCGGCCGGGAAGAACTTGAAACGAGTCAGCCCCATGTCGAGGCCAAGCATGATGTCGGCGGAATTGGCGATGCCGGGCAGGAACGGCACGCCGCTGGCCAATGCCGCTGCGCCCAGTGCCGGGGTAAGGCCGGGCGAGACGATAAACTCGCTGCCCGCGCCGAGCGCCTGATCGAGATCGGCGGCATTGAGCACCGTCCCCGCGCCCACGATCGCGCCGGGCACCGTCTTCATCGCGCGGATCGCGTCGATCGCACAAGCGGTGCGCAGGGTGACTTCAAGCACCGGCAAGCCGCCTGCGACCAGCGCCTGGGCAATGGGGATGGCATGCGCGATATCGTCGATCACCAGCACCGGGATCACGGGGGCCTTGCGCATGAGCGTTTCGATATCGATCAAAGCAGATGCTCCCGGGCAAAAGCCGCCGCCGCGCCAAGCAGGCCGGGTTGCGGGTGAGTGATGAGCTTGACCGGCATCACCGCCATCATCGCCTCGAAGCGCCCCTTGGCGCGGAACCGGCTAGCAAAGCCGGAGGCTACCAGCGTGTCCTTGATCCTGAGCCCCAGGCCCCCGGCAATGATTACCGCGCTCGCCCCCTGCGCCAGCGCGAGATCGCCGGCGACCGCACCCAGCGACAGGCAGAATCTCTCGACCGCCGCAGCGGCGAGGCTGTCGGTGCCGCCGGTGCCCAATTGCCACAGCGTCTTGTCGTCATATGGCGAACCGGCATTCGGCAGGCTGGCCTGCCCAGCAAGGGTCGCGCCCCCCTCCAACATCAAAAGCGTCTGGTAAATATCGACCAGCCCCGGTCCCGAAACCACTCGCTCCATCGAGACACGGCGGTGGCGCTGGCGCAGCCGCGCCAACAACGCATCCTCGATCTCATCCAGCGGAGCGAAATCAGCATGCCCACCTTCGGTCGCCTGAACATGATAGCCGCTTTTTTCGGTCAGCGGCCGGCCATCGCGCCAGACATGCGCCACGCCAAGCCCGGTGCCGGGGCCAATCACGCTGATCGTTCCGGTAGTGGGCAGCGGCACGTCGGGTCCGGCCAGGTGCAGGAAATCGTCGGCGCCGGCATGCAGCACGGCATAGCCCACCGCGCCGAAATCATTGACCACAGTCACCTGGTCGACCCCGAGCTGGGAAGGAAGCTGGGCAGGTGCAATCGTCCAGGGATTGTTCGTGAAGCGGATCACCTCGCCGCCGACCGGCCCGGCAATGGCAATTGCGACCGCTCGCGGCAGGGCGCTCGCGCCGGCGGCCTGCCGGGCAAAAGCCTCCCACGCGGTCTGGAAGCTGGCATAGTCGTGCGTCGCGAGGGTCACGCATTCGCCTAGCGTAATGGTGCCATCGGCAGCGATTTCGGCCAGGGCGAAGCGGGCGTTAGTGCCGCCGACATCGATGGTCACGAGCGCAGTCATCTTCTTCCCTTTCCCTTCAGGCGAGGCGATCGCGGGGCCGGGCCTGTCGTCCGGGTGCCGCGTCCGGGGAGAGGCCCCACCCCCAACCCCTCCCCTGAAGGGGAGGGGAGCCGAGGATACGGCATCTTCACAGCCCCGCCAGCGCGAGCATCGCCGAGGCGCCGCGTTCGGCGCCATCCGCCGCCACGCGCATCATCGCGAACAATTCGCGGCCGACGCCTTCGTGACTTGCCGGCGGCGGGGCAGGGGTCCGCCCGGAAAGATCGGCTAAAACTGTCAGCGCGCCATCCCGGGCGCACAAGCGGATCACATCGCCGTCCCGGACCAGCGCCAGCGGGCCGCACACCCCGGTGCCGTCGGCCAGCGCTTCGGGCGTGACATGGATCGCGGCGGGCACTTTACCCGATGCGCCGGACATGCGCCCGTCCGTCACCAGCGCTACCTTGAACCCGCGATCCTGCAGCACGCCGAGCGGCGGGGTCAGCTTGTGCAGTTCGGGCATGCCATTGGCGCGCGGCCCCTGGAACCGCACCACGACCACGACGTCGCGTTCCAGTTCTCCCGCTGCGAAAGCCGCCTGCACCGATTCCTGGCTATCGAACACCCGTACCGGCGCTTCGATCGTCCAGCGCGCTTCATCCACCGCACTGGTCTTGAACGTGGCGCGACCCAGATTGCCCTGCACCAGCCGCATCCCGCCGTCGGGCAGAAACGGCGCCCAGGCGGGGCGCAACATGGCTTCATCGCCGCTGGTCGCCGGTGCGGGACGCCAGCTCAGCGCCAGGTCGCGCAAATACGGCTCCGAGGCGTAGGCGCTCATGCCGCGCTCGTCGATGGTCAGGATGTCGCCATGAGCCAGCCCGGCATCCAGCAATTCGCGCACTATCCAGCCCATGCCGCCGGCAGCGTGAAAGGCGTTCACATCGCCCGCGCCGTTGGGATAGATCCGTGCGATCAGTGGCACCACGGCGGACAATTCGTCGATATCCTCCCAGTCGATCCGGATCCCCGCTGCCCGCGCCATCGCCGGCAGATGGATGGCGTGGTTCGTGCTGCCGCCGGTCGCCAGCAGCCCGACGCAGGCATTGACGATGGCTTTTTCGTCCACCACGCGGCCCATCGGCCGAAAATCGCCGCCATCGCGACCGATCCGGCTGAGCCGATGGACGGCGGCGCGGGTCAATTGCATCCGCAGCGGGGTATTCGGCTGGACGAAAGCAGCGCCCGGAATATGCAGCCCCATCATCTCCATCATCATCTGGTTCGAATTGGCGGTGCCGTAGAAAGTGCAGGTTCCGGGCGAATGGTACGAGGCTGATTCGCTGGCGAGCAGGTCGTCGCGCGTCGCCTTGCCCTCTGCATACAACTGCCGGACTTTCTGCTTTTCCCGGTTGGCCAAGCCTGACGGCATCGGCCCGCCGGGCACGAAGATGGCCGGCAGATGGCCGAACCGCAGGGCGCCGATAACCAGCCCCGGCACGATCTTGTCGCAGATGCCGAGCAGCGCCATGCCATCGAACATGGCGTGGCTCATGGCGACAGCGGTAGCCATGGCAATCGAGTCCCGGCTCAACAGCGATAGTTCCATGCCGTCCTGGCCCTGCGTCACGCCGTCGCACATCGCCGGCACGCCGCCGGCGACCTGCGCGGTTGCCCCGACTTCGCGCGCGTAGATCTTCATCGCCTCGGGATAGCGGCCATAGGGCTGATGCGCCGAGAGCATGTCGTTATACGAGGTGACGATGGCCAGGTTAGGCGCGCTCCCACCGGCGATCGCCGGCTTGTCGCCTTCCGCCGCCGCAAAGCCATGTGCCAGGTTGGAGCAGGACAGGGAGCTACGGCTGGTATAGCGCTCGCTTTCGCGATCCATGAGATCGAGATAGCGGCGACGCCCCGGCGCGGATCGTTCGATGATCCGCCGGGTAACCTTGGCAACTATGGCATTCAACTCAGTCATGCTCGATCTCGCTCAGCCCGATTTGCCCTGCCTATCCGGTTCGCCCCTGCTTTATTCGTGCCACGTGACGCCATCCTTGGCGGCCAGCGCGATTGCCGCAGTCGGACCCCAACTGCCCGCCGTGTAAGGGTGAGGGGCTTTATCATTGTCCGCCCAACTGGCACGGATGGCGTCGATCCAGTCCCATTGCGCTTCCACCTCGTCGCGGCGGACGAACAGCGTCTGGTCGCCTTCGATCAGGTCGAGCAGCAACCGTTCATAGGCGATGCGTTTGGTCGGTCCGGCAAAGGCATCGGCCATGCGGATGTCGAGCGGCATGCTGCGCAAGCGGATGCCGTCACGATCGAGACCCGGCACTTTGGTCATCAGCGACAGGGTGATGTTTTCTTCCGGCTGGATGCCGATGACCAGCCGGTTGGGCTGCGACCGCGCGCCTTTGCCGGCAAAGATCGAATGCGGGACATGCTTGAACTGGACGATGATCTCGGTCGAGCGCTCGGGCAGGCGCTTGCCGGTGCGCAGGTAGAACGGCACGCCTTTCCACCGCCAGTTATCGACATGGGCCTTGATCGCGACGAAGGTTTCGGTATCGGACGGCTGCCCCAACTCATCCAGATAGCCGGGCACGGCGTGTCCCGCGATCGCGCCCGGAACATATTGCCCGGTTACGGTTTCGTCGGGGGTCACCAGCCGCAGGCTGCGTAATACCTTGACCTTTTCGTCGCGCACCGAAGTCGCTTCGTACAAGGCCGGGGGTTCCATCGCGACCAGCGCGAGCAGTTGCAGCATGTGGTTCTGGACCATGTCGCGCAACGCACCGGCGCCGTCGTAAAAGCCGACGCGACCCTCCAGCCCGACCGTTTCGGCTACGGTGATCTGGACATGGTCGATATGCGCCGCGTTCCACAACGGCTCGAACAGGATGTTGGCAAAGCGCAGCGCCAGCAGGTTCTGCACGGTCTCCTTGCCGAGATAATGATCGATGCGGAATATCCGGTCTTCGGAAAACGCCCGCGCGACAGCATCGTTGATCTGGCAACTGGTCGTGAAACTGGTGCCGAGTGGTTTTTCGAGGCCGATGCGAACCTGCGGGCCGGCCATGCCGCTGGCAGCGAGACCGGCTATTGTCGATTCGAACAGGCTGGGCGCGGTGGACAGGAATATCGCCAGCCCATTCGATTCCGGCCCGACCTTTTGGGCCAGCGCGGTGAAATGGCCGGTGTCGGTGGCATCGAGCGACTGATACACCAGCCGTTGCAGGAACGAGGGGATGGCTTGCCGGCGATGGTCGGGCAGGTATTTTTCCAGGGCGGTCCGGGCAAAGGCGCGAAAGTCGTCATCGCTGAGATCGGATCGGGCGGTGCCGATGATCACCAGATTGTCCGCGACCAGCCTGTCATCATGCAGCGCGCATAGCGAGGGCAGCAACATGCGCTGGGAGAGATCACCTGAAGCACCGAACAGCAAAAGTCGGTCAGCGGTAAAACTCATTCAGTTCCCCAGTAGGCAGGAGGCAAATGCAAGCGATGCTGCGTCTGCGAGAGAACGAGGTCTAACAGCGATGATGAAGTGATGCCAGCGATGATCTTGCCGCTTGGAACGGATCACGCTGCCCGAAAATGCCGCCGATTCAGCGCGTCGTTGATCCACCCGCGAATTCGACGTCGGGTTGATAGCCATCGTATACGGCGCGTGCGATGGTGGCGATGCGCGATTCCCGGTCGGGCTTGCTGCCTTGCCCGGTGACGTAGATCGCCAGCGCCACGGTATGCCCGGCAGTGGTGCGGATAATCCCGACATCGCTGGAGGTATTGGCCAGCGTACCGGTCTTGTGGCCGATCAAGGCATCGCTGGGCAGCAGCAGCCGCATGCGATGGACCCCGGTCCGGCAGCGGCTCATCGCCCCCATCAACACGGCGCGGCTCGACGGGCTGAGCCAATTGCCCTGATATAGGCCCGCGAGCAGACGGACCATCGTCAGCGGTGTCGTGCTATCGTGATAATCGACAGTGGTCGCCGGGTTTACCAGTCCGTCATCGCGGACCAGGGTGTTGATGTTGTGGTCGATGCGCATGCCGGACAGACCCGCTCCGCGTAACCAGCGGTCCACCGCCTGCGGACCGCCGACTGCGGCGAGCAGCCCGTCGGTGGCGTGATTGTCGCTCAGCGTGATTGCCCTTTCGATCAGCTCCTGGGCGGAGAGCCATTCGCCCGCCCGGGCGGGCGCAATCGAGCTGGACAGCTTGGCCGAGGGAAGCGGAAACATCATCGGATAACGGTCGCCCAGATGCAGGCGACCGGCATCGACATCGGCCAGGAAGGTTGCGACGATCGCCACCTTCACCGTGCTGGCGAGCGGGAACGGCTGATCGCCGAGTACGGCTACGCTGCGGCCCGAACCGAGATCGAGTGCGGCCACGCCGATCCGACCATGTGAACCTTCTGCCAGCGCCAGCAGCCGGCGCTCGAACGGGCTGGTGAAAGGACCGTTGGCCAAAGTTGTCGATTGCGAACCGGCATACGGACCAGCGTACGACCCAGGCGCGCGCACCACCGCGAGCGCTGCCGGCGGCTGCGCAGGTTGCTCGGAATCCGGCCTGGACAAATACAGCGGGACGGGCAGCGGCGTCGGTGCCGGAGCCCAGGCGCTTTGGATTATCGGCGCAGGACCGGGTACATGGGGGACCGGCGCCCTGGCGCGTACCGGCACGGGGACCGGTTTAGCCGCGAACAGGCTGTCGAAGCTTTGATTGAGAGCGTCGCTCTGGGCAGCCCCGGCAATTTGCAAAGGCACTAAAACTGCGGCCACCAGGGCCAGTGCGCCTACCAGTTGATTGATTATTCCCTTGCGCACTGGCGTGTATCTAACCCCCAGACCCTGCACATATGATTAACCGATCGACCGCATCGCACAAGTGCGTGGCGATGAACCGCACGACGGCTGCGATGATACCGTAAATGCGCCGCGATACAAGCCGCCGATTAGCGCGGCTCAGGACCGAAAGCGAAGGGCCGGAGGATTGCTCCCCCGGCCCGATTGTCGTGACGGTTGGTACGGACCTAGAAGTCCATGCCGCCCATTCCGCCCATGCCGCCGCCGCCGCCGCCCATGCCGCCCATGGCCGGCTTGTCGTCGGGGCGCTCGCTGATCGCCGCTTCCGTGGTGATCAGCAGGCCGGCTACTGACGCTGCGTCCTGCAGTGCGATCCGCACGACCTTGGTAGGATCGACCACGCCCGAAGCCTTGAGGTCTTCATAGGTGTCGGTCGCGGCGTTGAAGCCCATCGTCTGATTGCCTTCGCGCAGCAAATTGCCCGAGATCACCGCGCCATCATGGCCGGCATTCTGGGCGATCTGGCGCACCGGCGTCAGGATCGCACGACGCACGATGTCGATGCCCTTGGTCTGGTCGTCGTTGGCACCCTTGAGGCCTTCGAGCGCCATCGTGGCATAGAGCAAGGCGGTACCGCCGCCGGGGACGATGCCTTCTTCGACCGCAGCGCGGGTCGCGTGAAGGGCGTCATCGACGCGATCCTTGCGCTCCTTCACTTCGACTTCCGAAGCACCACCGACCTTGATCACGGCAACACCGCCGGCCAGCTTGGCCAGACGTTCCTGCAGCTTCTCACGGTCATAGTCGCTGGTCGTGGTTTCGATCTGCGAACGGATCTGCTCGACGCGAGCCTTGATGTCCACAGCCTGGCCATTACCATCGACGATGGTGGTGTTGTCCTTATCGATCGTGACCTTCTTGGCCTGACCCAGCATGGCCAGCGTAACGTTCTCGAGCTTGATGCCGAGATCTTCGCTGATCATTTCGCCGGCGGTCAGCGTGGCGATATCGCCCAGCATGGCCTTGCGGCGATCGCCGAAACCAGGAGCCTTGACGGCAGCAACCTTCAGGCCGCCGCGCAGCTTGTTGACGACCAGAGTCGCCAGTGCCTCGCCTTCGATGTCCTCGGCGATGATCAGCAGCGGGTGGCCCGACTGTACCACGGCCTCGAGCACCGGCAGCATCGCCTGCAGCGACGACAGCTTCTTCTCGTGGATCAGGATGTAGGGGTTTTCCAGCTCGACGGTCATCTTGTCGGGGTTGGTCACGAAGTAGGGCGACAGATAGCCGCGGTCGAACTGCATGCCTTCGACGACATCCAATTCGAATTCGAGGCCCTTGGCCTCTTCAACGGTGATCACGCCTTCCTTGCCGACCTTTTCCATCGCTTCGGCAATCTTCTGGCCGATTTCGATGTCGCCATTGGCCGAAATGATGCCGACCTGGGCGATTTCGGCAGTGCCCGCGACTGGTGTCGAACGAGCCTTGAGGTCAGCGACGACCTTGAGCACGGCGAGATCGATGCCGCGCTTCAGATCCATCGGGTTCATGCCGGCAGCGACCGCAGTCATGCCTTCACGAACGATGGCCTGAGCCAGCACGGTGGCGGTGGTGGTACCGTCACCGGCGATGTCGTTGGTCTTGCTGGCGACTTCGCGCAGCATCTGCGCGCCCATGTTCTCGAACTTGTCCTTGAGTTCGATTTCCTTGGCGACG
>CAZZYX010000033.1:0-29801 GCA_964658485.1 uncultured Acetobacteraceae bacterium
GAGACGCTGCCTGGCGTCGTGCTCGGCCACAAGCATGTGCCGGTCAACGCAGCCGGTTGTTACGTACCCGGCGGTAAATATCCGTTGCTGGCGGGTGCGCATATGAGCGTCATCACCGCTAAGGTTGCCGGAGTGAAGCGCGTCGTCACTTGTGCGCCGCCGTTCGAAGGCAAGGTGGCCCGCGCGATCGTGGCCGCACAGGCGATGGCTGGGGCGGACGCGATCTATGCGCTGGGCGGCATTCAGGCGATTGGCGCAATGGGCATCGGCACCGAGACGATCGATCCCGTCGACGTCCTGATCGGGCCGGGCAACGCCTTCGTCGCGGAAGCGAAGCGGCAGTTGTTCGGCCGGGTCGGCATCGATCTCTTCGCCGGCCCGACCGAAACCCTGATCATCGCCGACGAGATCGGCTGCGATCCCGAACTCGCCGCCACCGACATCCTCGGCCAGATCGAACATGGCCCGGACAGCCCCGGCGTGCTGCTGACCAACTCGGAGAAACTCGCGCGTGCGACCATGGCCGAGATCGAGCGGCTGCTGGAAATCCTGCCGACCGCCAAGATAGCGCGGCAATCATGGGAAAACTTCGGCGAAGTCATCGTGGCCGATAACTATGCCGAAATGGTCGCGATCGCCGACCAGCTGGCCTCGGAGCATGTTCAGGTGATGACCGAAGACCCCGATTATTTCCTTGAAAACATGACCAATTTCGGTGCGTTGTTCCTGGGTCCGCGTACCAACGTCGCTTACGGCGACAAGGTCATCGGCACCAACCATACGCTGCCGACGAAGAAAGCGGCGCGCTATACCGGCGGGTTGTGGGTCGGCAAATTCCTCAAGACCTGCACCTACCAGCGCGTCACCAGCGACGACGCATCGGCGCTGATCGGCGAATATTGCTCGCGGCTATGTGCGCTGGAAGGCTTTGCCGGGCACGGCGAGCAGGCCAATGTCCGCGTGCGCCGTTATGGCGGGAGGAATGTCGCTTACGCCGGCCAGGCCGAGCCATCGGAACTGACCAGGGCGTGAGCGAAGGCGAGCCCCAGTCCCAGCCCTCGTTTCGGCGCCGCTTGCTGTCCGGCGAGCGATTGATCGGCACATTCGTCAAGACGCCGTCGCCGATCGTCGTCGAGGTGCTCGGCCTGACGAAGCTGGACTGCCTGTGCCTCGATGCGGAACATGCGCCATTCGATCGGATCGCGATCGACGGCGCGCTGGCGATGGCTCGTGCGGCACGGATACCCACGCTGGTCCGCGTACCGACCGCCAGTCCCGAGCATATCCTGAACGCGCTGGATTGCGGTGCGACCGGCGTCGTTGCACCGCACATTCGCAGCGCCGCCGACGCCGCCGCGTTCGCCAAAGCCTGCCGGTATGGCGCCGGGGGACGCGGCTATGCCGGATCGTCGCGCGCGGCGGGCTATACGACGCGCGGTATGGCCGATCATCTGGCGCATAGCGCGGCGGAGACCGTGGTCATCGCGCAGATCGAGGATCCCGAGGCGGTTGACGACATCGACGCCATTGCCGCCGTCGATGGCATCGACGTCCTGTTTATCGGCCGGGTCGACCTGACCGTAGCCTATGGCGCATCGAGCCAGGACGACCCGCAGGTGATCGCCGCGGTTGAGCGCATCTGTGCCGCCGGCGCGCGCCATGGTCGCCGCGTCGGCATGTTCCTGGCGCAGCCCGGCGATGTGCCGCTATGGTCGGCGCGCGGCGCCAGCCTGTTCCTGCTCGGTTCGGACCACAGCTTTCTGTTGCAAGGCGCGGCCAAACTGCTGGATGAAACGCGGTGAGCGCAGAGGCAGTGCTCGACGGCTGTCTTGGTCGCCTCGCGCAAGACGACGCGCGTTGGCATGCCATGCTGGCGCTCAACCCGGACGCGCGAGACCAGGCCCGTGCGGCAGACATTCACGCGGCGGCAGGCAAGCCGCTGAGCCTGCTTCATGGCATGCCGATCGCGGTGAAGGACAATATCGACGTCGCCGGGATGGCCACCACGTCGGGGTGCCGGGGACTGGCCCATGCCATGCCGCTGCGTGATGCCGACGTCGTCAGCCGACTCCGGGCAGCCGGTGCGATCATCATCGGCAAGACCAATCTCTCCGAATTCTCGTTCGAGATCCGCTCGAAAAGCTCGCTGGGCGGCGATGTCCGGTGTCCGGTGGCGCCCTGGGCAACGGCAGGCGGATCGAGCGGCGGCTCGGCGGTGGCGACCTTCAGCAGCTTTGCGTTGGCAGCACTAGGCACCGATACCGGCGGATCGATCCGGATACCTGCGGCGTGCAATGGCCTGGTCGGGTTCCGCCCGGCGCATGGGGTGCTGCCGCTGGCCGGGATCGCGCCGCTGGCGCCCAGCACCGACACGGTCGCGCCGATCACCCGGACCGTGGCCGATGCCCAGCTGCTGTATCAGGTCATGGGCGGGGTGCTGGCGGGTCCACCGGTAATGGTGCGCGGGCTGCGGCTGGGGGTGCTGCGGCAGGCCTTTGGCGATCAAGTGCCGGTGGTTGCAGCATGTGAGCGCGCGCTCGAAATCCTCCAGCGCGGCGGAGTGCGGTTGGTCGATCCCTTTGCCCTGCCGGGGCTGGAGGAACTGCTCGAAGGACCCCATATCGTCGATGCCGAGTTTGCCACCGCATTCGACCATTACCTTGCCACCAACTTCGCGCCGGGGACCGCACCGGCGTCGCTGGCCGAGTTGGTCGCCTCGGGTGAGTTCCTGCCCGAATATGCGCCGGTCTTGCGCCAGCGGATGACCGCTGCGCCCGACGCCGGGGCAGTTCTGGCTCGCCACGCCGAGCTGAAACAGGCGTTGTCGGCGGCCATGCAGGCGCAGGAACTCGACGGGCTGATCTTTCCGACCATGCGCGTCATACCCGACAGCCTGGACAACCCGAAGGGCGGGTGGGCGCCCGAACTCGCCGCTCGCACCGGCTGGCCGGCGATCAGCGTGCCTGCATCGGTCTCTCCCGGTGCTCGCCCGGTCGGGGTCGAAATACTGGTGCCCGGGGGCAAGGAAGACACCCTGTTCGCCCTGGCCGAGGTCATCGAACGGGGAACCCGGGCCGCAAGTTAGGGCCTCGGGGGACCAAAGCCCCCCGAGAGCATCAGAACTTTGTGCCCAGCCGTACGCCATAGGTCCGCGGGGCATCGTACGACACCTGAACGCGTTCCCTGCGACCGACGATGCCGCTCGTCAGCGTTGCCTGCTTGGTCAGGTTCTGGCCATAAGCCTCGATGTACGTGCGACCGCTGGCATCCGTCCAGCGCAGCGAAGCATCGAACTTGTCGTACGCCTTTTGAAAATCGAGCGGGGTATTGTAGTCGGTGGTGTAATAGCTGGCCGAATGCAACCACGTTCCCGACGGGGTGATCGTACCGGCATGACCCAGTTCGATGTCATACGAGGCCAGCACCGTCGATTTGAAATTCGGCGATTGCGGGATTTTGTAGCCGGATAGATCCACCGACACCGGATCGTTCCCACCCGAAGCGCCGGCGAAGTTGTTGCCGCTGATATAGTGGGTATATTTGGCGTTCAGGAACGACAGGGTCACGTCGATGTGCATGTTCGGTACGGGATTGGTCAGCAGCGCCACCTCGCCACCATAGCTGCGCGCCTTGCCCGCCGATCCGAAATACGACACCTGCGGGGTATAGACATTGATCTGCAGATTGCTGAACTTGTTATAGAAAATCGCCGCGTCGACTTCGGCCTTGCCGCCCAGCAGCTTCGTCTTGACGCCGCCCTCGTAAGCCTGGACCTTTTGCGGCGCATAGGAACTGGGGATGGTCGGGTCGCCGCCGGTATCGTTGACGCCGCCCGATTCAAACCCGGTCGATGCGGTCGCATAGAACATCGTGTTGCGGTCGGGCGTATATTGAATTCCAGCATGCCAGGTGCCGCTGTTGAACTTCGGCGAACCTGAAGTCTGGCTGTAGGGCGTAGTGAAATTAAACGTCCCAGCAGGCGCATCGGCATAGTCGGCAAAGGCGAACGCCTTCTTTTCATGGCTGTACCGCGCACCGGCAATCAGCTTCAGCACGTCGGGAACGATCGCATAGCTGGCCTGGCCGTAGACCGCAAAGGCATTGGTGGTGAGCGCTGCCGACTCCTTGTAGGAGCCTGTGGTCGCCCCCGGATCGGTGGCAGTCTGCTCGTAAGTCTCGAAAATGCTGTCGTGGAGATAATAGACGCCGGTGATCCATTGCAGCGGCCCGGTGCCGTTCGACGCGAGCTGCAGTTCCTGGGTGAAGGTATTGGCGCGGGTGTTCGGCTCCTGGATGCCCGAAGCATAGCCAAAGGCCTGGAATTGCTTGCTCGACTGGTCGTTATCGGCGCTGCGGAAGGCGCGGAAATGGGTGTAGCCGGTGATCGACTTGAACGTGGCCGCGCCAAGGTCCACGGCAATCTGGCCCGACACGTAATTCTCGGCGATGTGTTCGAACGGCTGGTAATCCCAATCGTTGGTATAGGCGCCACCGGTCACCGGCACGCCGACATCCTGGCCCCCGACGTTGGGGGTGCCATTCGGCACGGAGGGATTGACGGCGTAAGGCGTGCCAGAGAAAGACTGATAGCCGTTGTTGGGATTGATCAGCGTGCCTGCCACCTTGTAGCCGTAAGATCCGGCACCGGCATCGTCGCGGTTCCAGGTTCCAGCATGCAGCGTGACATCGACGTTGCTGGCCGGCGTCCATTTCAGGTTAAAGCGTTCGGCATACTCGTTGTCGTCATCCAGCGTCACGCCCGGCGTGGTCGAGTGGACATAGCCGTCATGTTTCTGGAACACGCCGGAGACCCGGACCTGGAGATTGTCGGTGAGCGGGAGATTGATGAACCCGCTGACGCGGGTCTCTTTGTAATTGCCCTTGTCGAAATCGAGTCCGGCGCCGAGGTCTTTGGTTGGCTCCTGGGTGACGACGCTGACGTTGCCGCCAAAGGTGTTGCGGCCATACAGCGTGCCCTGCGGCCCGCGCAGCACTTCGATGCGCGCCACGTCGAAGATCGGCACGCTCTGCTGCTGGGTGCGGCTCTGGTAGATGCCGTCGACGTAGAACCCGATGACCGGATCGTTCTGGGCCGAAACGAGGCTGGTCCGCACGCCGCGGATCGCCGGGAACGAGTCCGAACCCTGCGTACCCCAGGTAAAGCCGGGGGTCACGAATTCCAGGCGCGAGACATTGTCGGCGTGCAATTTGTTGAGCTGGTCGCCATTCAGGGCGGTGATCGAGATCGGCACGTCGCGCAGCCGTTCGGAACGCCGCTGCGCGGTAACGATGATTTCACCGTTTGTGCTGTCGGGGGCGGCTGCGGCGGGCGCGTTGGTCGCCGTTGAAGCAGCGGCCGCCGGCTGGTCGCTGGCCATGGCCGGCGCGCTGCCGATTGCTACGGCGAGCACGGAAACGCCCCGAACTATGTGTTTGACCCGCATGTTTTTACCCCTTTTAGCCCTGATATGTCGGTAAGCTAACGCGGCTTTGTAACAATGTCCATGAGTTTTTGCATTCGAAGTCATTGATTTGCGCAAGGAGGGGATTCGGCATCCAAAAATCATAGCTCTGGATGCAAAGGATTAATCAGAAGGGAAATGCGGGCGCCAAATAAAGCTTTGCCCCATACCCCGGTTTGCGATGCTGGCCATGGCTTTCAAGGAATGCGTGCGAATTCACGCGCCTTTAGGGGGCGATTCGCGCGCTGCTCCCGGCGAGCAACTGACCGGTGAACAGCCGCTGCTCGGGCGACGCTGCGTCATCGTCGATGCGTTCCACCAGCATCGCGACCGCCGCCTCGGTCATCCGGCGCACCGGCTGACGGATCGAGGTCAGGTCATAACTGCCCCACTGCGCCGGACCCGAACCATCAAAGCCGACTACTGACAAATCACCGGGAATATTCAGCCCGAGGTCGAGGCGGGCCGCATCCATCGCCCCGATCGCCATCAGGTCGCTGACCGCAACCACCGCGTCGAGAGCGCCGACTTCCGCCTGTAACCGGTGCATGGCGCGGTGGCCGCTGGCATAGGAAAAATCACCCTGGAATTCGGGGACATCGCGAATATTGGCCTTCGCCAGGGTCGCCAGCGCCGACTGCCGCCGCTCTTCGCCGACGGAATTGTCGGCCGGCCCGCAGATCAAGCCGAAGCGGCGGTGCCCGGCGGTCAGCAGCATCTCCACCAGATCGCGTTCGCCCGCCTCGGAATCGCAGCGTACCGATGCCGCACCGCTGGCGACGCGGTTGTACAGCACCAGCGGCACGCGACGCTCGGCGAACTGGGCCACCTGTAGCGGCGACAGCCGCGCCGCTGAAATCACCCCGTCCACCGAATGCCGCCAGATCTGGTCGAGCACGCCATCGACATCGCTCTCCGCCGAAAGCGAGAACAACAGCACGCGGATATCCTGCTCGTTCAGCCGCTTGCTCAATTCGGCCAGCACTTCGGGATAATAGAGGTTGGTACGCGTGGAGATGACCAGCGCGACGATGTTGCTGCGCCGCGAAATCAGCCCCTGCGCCAGCGCATTGGGATGATAGCCGATCTCCTTGGCGACCTTGAGAATAAGCTCGCGCTTGGCCGGCGCAATCGACGCTTTGGCAGCGAAGCAGCGCGACACGGCCGATTGCGACACCCCGGCAATGCGCGCGACATCGTAAGACGTCGGGCGGCGTCCCTTATCCAGCCCGATCGATGTCGATTTCTTGGTCGTCTGCGGTTTCGGCATGCCCACCCCTAACGCCGGAAAGCCGCTCATGTAATGGGCTTGGTGAACGGGGGCAAACGCCGATACGCTTGTCGCCATCAGAATCGTGAGTGACAACTGCATTCGAATTCATTAGGGAGCGCCAGCTATCCTGCATCCGAGGAACCTCCCATGACCTCTGCGCCGCAAGGCTTTTCCCAGTCGACCAGCTATATCAAGGCCCCGGCGCGCGACCAGATCGCCGACAGTGGCGATGTTGCCGCGATCGTCACCAATGTCCTGGCCGACGTTCGTGCCGACGGTGACGCGGCGGTGCGCCGCTATTCGATCCAGTTCGATAAAGCCGATCTCGACAGCTTTGAGGTTTCCCCCGCCGATCGTCAGGCGGCGCTGGCGGAACTCGACCCCCAGACCCGTGCCGATACCGAATTCGCCATCGACAACGTGCGCCGCTTTGCCGAGGCGCAACTGGCGACGATCCTCCCGCTGGAGATAGAACCCATTCCCGGCCTGCATCTCGGCCACCGTGTCATCCCGATCGAGCGCGTCGGCGCTTATGTCCCCGGTGGCCGGTTCCCGCTGCTGTCGGCGCCGATCATGACCATCGTGCCAGGCAAGGTCGCCGGTTGCAGCGAGGTCGTGGCCTGCTTGCCGCCCAACGCCCATCGCGCGATGATCGCCGGCTGTCACTTGTCCGGTGCGGATAGGATTTTCCGCATCGGCGGGGCGCAGGCGATTGCCGCGATGGCCTTCGGCACGCAATCCGTACCCCGCGTGGACAAGATCATGGGCCCGGGTAACGCCTTCGTGAACGAAGCCAAGCGGCAGGTGTTCGGGCCGGTCGGTATCGACCAGCTTGCCGGGCCATCGGAAATATTCATCCTGGCCGATGCCAGCGGCGATCCCGAACTGATCGCCAGCGACCTGCTGGGCCAGGCCGAGCATGACGTGCGCACCCGCGTCGGCCTGATCACCACCGATCGTGCCCTGGCCGAAGCCACGGTGAAAGAGGTCGAACGCCAGTTGCAGACCCTGGCCACCGCCGCCGTAGCCAGCGAAAGCTGGGCCGATTACGGTGAAGTCGTGCTGTGCGCCGATGAGGCGACGATGATCGCCTATTCCGACCATGTCGCGGCCGAGCATCTGCAGATCCACACCGCCGACCCGCAGGGCATGTCCCGGAAACTGCGCAACTATGGCTCGCTGTTCATCGGCGAAAACGCCAGCGTCGTGTATTCGGACAAGAACGTCGGCACCAATCACACGCTGCCGACGATGGGCGCCGGGCGCTATACCGGTGGGCTGTGGGTCGGCTCCTACGTCAAGATCGCCACCCATCAGTGGCTAGAAGACAAAGCGGTCGATGTGGTCGCCCCCCCGGCGATCCGCCAAAGCGGCAGCGAAGGGCTGGAAGGTCACCAAAAGGCTGCGGCGATCCGGTATAACAGGATGCGCCAGACGGTTTAGGCGCTTCCTTGCCCCCTCCCCTTCAGGGGAAGGGTTTTTTAGCCAAATACCGGCATCGCAGGATTCTCCGACCCCCGCACGATCACCGCGACACAAGGCACCGAAGCGGTGTTCCGAAATGCGTGCGGCAAGGCCACCGGCACCGTCAAGGTATCCCCCGCGCCGATTATCAGGCTGCCGCCGGACCAGCTGACCTCCAGCGTGCCGGACTGGATGAAGATCACCTCGGGCTCGGCGCGGCTATGCAACGGCACATAGGCGCCGCTCTGCAAGGCCAGCTGGCGCAAGTTGAAGCCATGCTCCCACCAGCCGGTGATCGGTCCCGGCGCAAAGCCGTCTTCGGTGGCGACAGGCACGATCACGCCCGCCTCCTCGACACCTTCTGCCGCCAGCGGCGAGGCCGGATTGGCCGGTGCCTGCCCGGCGCGCACCACGCATTGCAGCAGTTGATCGAGCGGCGGGGTGACCAATTCTTCCGCCGCATCGGGGGCAATGCCGGCATCCAGTTCGATATCGCGCAACTCGTAATCGCCGCTGCTGGTGTCGATGAGCCGGCCCCCCTTGGCCAGTTTCAGGCCAAAATCGGCCGCCGCCTCCAGTACCGCCGGCGCCCAGGTGACCTTGCCCGGATCATCCTGTCCCAGCACGAACCACAGGAAGCCGGTCCCTTCGTCGATCTTTTCAAAGCCGCGAAACATGCGCGTCGGCGCCGACACGACATCTCCGGGTGCGATGTCCAGGGTGGCATCGTCGCCGTTCGGGCCGAAGGTCAGCCGCCAATGGCCCGAATGAACGACAAACACCTCGGCGGTCTCATGGCTGTGCTGGGAATTCTTGCATCCGAATGGCTGGCGCGCACCGCCGATGTTAAAGCCATGTTGCTCGGTGATATGGACGAACTGATCGGCATTTTCCGAAACGCCGGGGCCGATGATGGTGAAGTTTTCCTTGTCGGTCGATCCGGGCGTGCGGGTGTCGATGAAGGCGGTGCGACACGGCACGAGATCGGCGTACCGCACCAGACGGGCCGCCATTGCCTCGGAAGTCCATTCAGTCACGGCTCGCTCCATTGATCGAAAGATGAATCCACTGTTGCATTCGAATGCAAGTTAGCTAAGCTATCCCCGGGTCGAGCGCAACATCAATGGTGCAAGGCTCACGAAAAAGCTTTACCTGTAAACGGGCCCGACGCCCACGGGGACATGGATATAGTGAGTGGGGCATCGCTGCGTATCGATCCACAATGGCCGCTGGTGCTGCTGCCCGGCACATTGTGCGATGCACGGGTGTTTGGTCCCTGGCTGGATGCCATGACCGGTACCAGGGCGTTGCAGGGAAGGGCGGTGACCCATGTCGAGATGACCGGTTGCGACTCTCCCCAGCTATTGGCGGCGCGAGTGCTTCACACCGTGTCCGGTCGCTTTATTCCCGTCGGCTTTTCGCTCGGCGCGATCGTGGCGCTGGAACTTGCCGTGGTCGCACCGGCCCGGATCGGGGCGATGGTGCTGGTGGCAGCCAATAGCCGCGATGTGCCGATTGCCGATCACGCCGACCGCCGCGCGTCCGCTGCGACCGATCCGGTGACGCTGGTCGGCGACGTTGCCTGGGAACGATCGGTTGCACCGGCTCGTCTGAACGATGCCGGCCTGCGGGCGCTGATCGTGGACATGGCCCGCGGCGCACCGCCGGGAACCCTGGCAATGCAGACCGAGGTGGCGCTGAACCGCAGCGACAAGCGGCCTCGTCTGGCCGGCATGACCATGCCCGCGCTGGTGCTGGGCGGCGCGCTGGATCTGATTGCGCCCAGCACTCTCCAAGCCGAACTCGCTGCCTGGCTACCGAACGCGACGCTTGCGATCGCTCCCGACGCCGGACACTTCCTGCCGCTGGAACGACCCGATTTCTGTGCGCGGGCGCTGGCCGAGTGGCTGGCGCCCGCGCATATCTTGCCATAAATCGATCTTTTGATGGAGGTTTCGTGACCGACGCCCAATCCCCCAAAAAGCCCGCTGCGGTGCCGGTTCAAACCGAGCCGGGCCGCGTACTGCAGGTCGAGCGCCGCGATTTCACCCAGCTGGTGCCAGAAGGCCGCGCGCGCGTCCAGTCGATGCGCGGCTTCGACGACTGCTACACCGACATCGTCGATTATATCATCCGCTGCACGCATCGTATCTGGGACGAGCGCGACGTTGGCCTGATCTACAGCCATTACACCCATAATTGCGTCGCCTATACGACACTGGGGACGATGTACGACCGCGAGACGCACATTCGCGACACCATCCAGCGCATCGTGGAATTTCCCGACCGCCGCGGCATGGCCCAGCAGGTGATCTGGAACGGCGACGACGTGAACGGCTTTTATACCAGCCACATGACACATGGGCTGGGCCGGCACACTCAGCCGGGTAGCTGGGGCAAGCCGACCGGGCGGACCTATTGCACCCGCACCGTGGCCGACTGCATGATCCTGGAAAACCGCATCTACAAGGAATGGATCGTCCGCGACAATATGGGGCCGCTGATCCAGGTTGGCCTCGATCCCCATGTCTTCGCGCAAGGGATCGCCCAGGCCAAGTTCGACCTTGGCGAAACGGTGCTGGACCTGACCGAAAATCGCCGATTGCTCGGCCAGTACCCCCCCGAGAGCGAGGCCGATCTTTCGATCGCGCATAACGACGGCGAGGCGGAACTGCTCGGCTGGCTGCATCACATCTATAACAAGCGCATGTTCGGCAAGATCAACGATATCTATGCCGCCAACTGCCAGTGGCACGGGCCGCTGATGCGCGAACTGTATGGCATCGCCGCGGTGCTGCAACAGACGCTGCGGCTGGTCGCGCTGATGCCCGATTGCAGTTTCGTCCCCCAGCATATCTGTTCGATCGAGAGTGAAGAGGGCGGCACCAAATACGCGCTGCGCTGGCTGATGGATGGCCATCACCTGGGCTATGGTACGCTGGGCGCGCCGACAGGGTATCATCTGGCGGTGATGGGCGTGACCCATTTCCACATCCGCGACGGCAAGATCATCGACGAATGGGTGGTTTACGACGAACTGTCGATGCTGGTGCAACTGAAGCTGGCCGCGCTGCAAGCAGCCTGACGATCGGAGCGCCCGCCATGACCACCGCAAATCCGGTTGCATCGATCTCTGGGCCAGGCTCTGTCGCGGTCGCCGGCAGGACACCGGCTGCGCTCGGGCCGGGGCGCCAGATCGGCATCTTCGCGCTGCTGCTGGTGTGCGAGTTCATGTATGGCTGGGCGTGGAACACGGTGGACGTGCTGCGCCCTTTCATCCGTCATTCGCTGGGCCTGTCGCTGTTGCAGGCCGGTTCGGCCTATTCGGCACAGGGAGCAGGCGCGCTGACCGGTGCGGTGATTATCGGCCAGCTTGCCGATCGCTACGGTCGCCGGCTGATGCTCGCGGTTTTGGTGATGGGTTATGGCACGATGCTGATCGCCGGCGTCGCGGTCGGCAGCTATGGCCAACTGCTGGCCCAGCGTTTTGGGCTGGGACTGTTTGCCGGGGCCAGCTTCCCGGTCAGCGTCGGCATCTATGTCAATCTGTTCCGGCCAACGCTGCGCGGGCGGCTGGCGGGCACGCTCAACGCCAGCTTCAGCTTTTCGATTGTGGCGTTGGGCATGGCGATGGGGCTGGTGGCGCCGGGGGACTGGCATGCCTTGCTGTGGGCCGGCGGCCTGCCGCCGCTCGGGCTGGCGCTGGTAGCGTTGTGGCTGATTCCGGCGGGGTCGGTCGTCGATATCGCCGGCAAGCGCAGCAAGAAACTGCCGGTGGTGGAATTGTTCGCAGCTCCGGTACGCCGCCAGACCCTGATGCTGGCGCTGATGACCGGGCTGAATTTCTTCGGCTATGCGGCGTATAGCGGCTGGCTGACCACCTATCTCACCGGCGAACGGCACTTCACTTCGGCAGTGGCGGGGCAGTTGGTCGCCTGGCAATTCACTGGCAACATCGTCGGCGGCTTTTTCTGGGGCTGGGCGGCGGACCGGTTCGGGCGGCGGTTCAACGCGGTCGGGTTCTTCATCGCCTCGCTGGCGATCGTCGCGTTCCTGCTGGCGCCGTCGCAGATCGTGTTGCTGCGCGGGATCGGGCTTATCTATGGCGCATCGCTCTGTTCCAGCGTGATCTGGGGCGCGTGGATGGCGGAACTCTATCCGCCGCACCTGCAATCGACCGCCGCCTCGATCTTCAACTGGGGCCGGATCATCAGCTTCTTCGCCCCGCTGATCACCGCCCGCATCGCCGAGAGCGTCGGCATGGGCGCGGCGATGGGCTCGGCGGCCATCGCCTTCAGCCTGGCGGCATGCCTGTGGCTGGCATTGCCCGAAACGCTCAAGCGCTAAGAAATTTGCGCGTGAAGCAAAACCGGCGCCGGTTGCGATCGGCCTGACAGCAGCTTACGGACAACCGCCATGAGCAGCGTTGCCATTCATGACCTCATGAAATCTTTCGGATCGACGGTGGTGCTCGACCCTACCAACCTGACCATCGACGATGGCGAATTCGTCGTCGTCATGGGGTCTTCAGGTTGCGGCAAGTCCACGCTGCTGCGCCTGATCGCCGGGTTGGAGACACCGACTTCGGGACGGATCGTGATTGCTGGTCGCGACGTGACCGCGCTCGATCCCGCCGACCGGGGCATCGCCATGGTGTTCCAGTCGTATGCGCTTTACCCTCACCTCACCGTGGCCGAGAATATCGCGTTTCCCCTGCGCATGGCGAAAGTCGCATCCCAAACAGTCGCTGCCAAAGTCGCGGCGGTCGCCGACATGCTCGAACTCGAGCCGTTGCTCGATCGCCGTCCGCGCGCATTATCGGGCGGCCAGCGCCAGCGCGTGGCGATTGGCCGGGCCATCGTCCGCGATCCGGCGGTGCTGCTGCTGGACGAGCCGCTCTCGAACCTCGACGCGGCGCTGCGGATCAAGCTGCGGCTGGGCCTGGCGCAACTGCACCAGCGGCTCGGCTCGACCATGATCTACGTTACGCATGACCAGATCGAGGCGATGACGCTGGCGAACCGGATCGTCGTGATGGCTGCGGGCCGGGTCGAGCAGGTCGGTGCACCGCTCGACTTGTACCGGACGCCGGCGACGATCCGGGTGGCGGAATCGATCGGTTCGCCGACCATGAACATGATCCCGGTCCGGTTCCTGCGCGGTGACGAACATGGCATTATCGTTGTCTTACCGGACGGGTGCGAATGCCGCGCGGCGGTTATCGCGACCCCGATGGCGGTGGGCGCGCCGCTGACCCTGGGGGTTCGGCCCGAACATCTCCACGCCGATGCGCGGGGTCCGTTCGGCGGTCAGGTCCAGCTGTTCGAGCGCCTGGGGCCGTTATCCTTCGCGCATCTGGGCAATGTCGGAACGCTTGAAACGCTGGTGGCCCAGCTACCTTCGGATCAGCATGTCACTCTGGGTGAAACGATCTTTTTTACGGCTTCGCCCCGCGACGTCCATGTCTTCGATGCTGCCGGCGACGCGCTTTCCCGCATTACCCCTTGATGCCGCCGCTCAAGACCCCGCTGATGTAAAATCGCTGCAGGGCCAGGAACAGCAGCAGCACCGGCGCGGTCGTGACCACCGCACCGGCCATCATCAGCTCGGTATCGCCGGCATGCTCCCGGCTTATGGCGGCCAGCGCGACGGGGAGGGTATAATGCTGCTGGTCGGTGATGACGATGAGCGGCCACAGAAAGTCGCTCCAGCTCGCCAGGAAGGTGAACAACGCCAGGGTGATGATCACCGGCCGCAGCAACGGGAACACGATCCTGGTAAAGATCCGGAATTCGCTGGCGCCGTCGATCCGCGCGGCATCGAGCATTTCGTCCGGGATCGCCAGCGCCGCCTGCCGCACGAACAGGACGCCATAGACACCGGCCAGGCCGGGCGCGAGGACGCCGGCATAAGTGTTCACCAGGCCGACCCATTTGAGCATCAGGAACAGCGGTAGCATCGCCACCTGGGTGGGGATGACCGCGAGCGCGAGCAACATCTGCAGCAATCGCGCCCGTCCGGTGAAGCGCAATTTGGCAAAGGCATAACCGGCGGGCACGGTCAGCGCCAGGCCCAGGAACGTCGCCGCCATGGCGATCAGGGCGCTGTTCGCCACGGCCGGCAGCATTTTGTAACTGGTTGGGCCATTGGTTGCGCCGCGCTCGGCAAACAGCAGTTCGCGGTAATTGGCGAGCGATGGATGGGCGGGCCAGAACGGCGGCGGGAACGTCGCCGCCGACCCTTTCGGCATCAGCGAGACGTTGACCATCCACAGCAGCGGCGCCGCCATGACCAGGGCCAGCGCGGCAATCGCCGCGGTGCGCAGCCAGGCGCGCGGGGTTACAGCCATTCGGTCCGCCTGGCCAGCCGGGCCTGAATCCCGGTCAGCACCATAATCATGATGAACAGCAAAACCGCGACCGCCGACGCCATGCCCAGGTTCCACCAGGTGAAGCCCTGGTCGAACATGAAGTAGAGTATGGTGATCGTGCTTTGCGCGGGTCCGCCATGCGTCATCACGTAAGGCTCGGTGAAGATCTGCATGAAATTGGCGACGCTCAGGATCGCCGCCAGCAGCAGCGCCGGACCCAGCGCCGGCAGGGTGACATGGCGAAAGCGCATCCAGGCACCGGCCCCGTCGAGCCGGGCGGCCTCCAGCAGATCCTGCGAAACGGTCGATAGCGCGGCAATGAACACCAGCATGTTGTAGCCGAACGCCTTCCATACGATGAAGATCAGCGTGGCCGGGATGCTGGTCCGGGGATCGCCGAGCCAGTCCACCGGCGCGATTCCCAATAACGACAGGCCGTAATTCAGCAGCCCCGTCCGCGCGTCGAGAACGTATCGCCAGACCAGTGCGGTCGCCACCACGGTGGTCACGTATGGTGCGAACAGCAGCACCTGCCACAATGGTTTCCAGCGTACCATCACCGAGTTCAGCAGCAGCGCCGTCGCCAGCGACGTGCCGATCGCTGCCGGCACGCCGATTGCCGCGAACAGGATGGTATTGCCGACCGCGCGCCAGAACAGCGGCGTTTCCAGCAATTCGGCATAGTTACCCGTACCGACAAAGCGAAGATTGTGCAGGTTCGCCAGCGCGTAGATGTCGAAGTCGGTAACGCTCAGCAGCAGCGCACCCAGCGTCGGCACGATCAGCGCCAGCGCGGTGCCGATCAGGACCGGCAGCACGAACATCAGGCCAGCGCGTTGCTGTCTCTTCAGCGGGGCTTGGCGCATCATACCGCGTGCCCGCGATCAAGCAGCCAGCGGCGCTTTTGCAGGATACGATCGACCCGCCTATCCATTTCGGTGGTGGCGGCATCCACGCCATATTCGCCGCGCACCATATGTTCGGCAACCAGTTGCACCTCGGTCATGATGCGCTGCCATTCGGGGACTGCCGGTGGCGCGACGCCTTTCGCTATTTGCGCGGCGAAGGCTTGGGGGACGGGATCGCCCAGCAGGGACGAATTGCGCCACGCCGATGGCCGGGTCGGCAGTTCGTCGGCAATTTCGTAGATGCGGCGCTGGGCTGCGGTGCTGCACAGATAATCGACCAGCCGCCACGCCCCCGCCGGGTTGCGCGCCGAACTGCTGACGGCCAGGCTCGCGCCGAGTGCCATGGCGTTCCCCGCCCCATGCGGTCCGGGAGTTACCGCCGCCCCCCACAAGTCGTGCGGGAAAATGGCGCTACGCCGCCGCAGGTCGCCGATCGCAATCGAAGTAGCCGGCAGGATCGCAAACCACCCGCGCCTGAAGGAAATATAGGTATCACCTGCTTCGGCGCCGGTTACCGCGGGTGACAGCTGGTCGTCAAAGATCGATTTGTAAAACGCCAGCGTCGCGCGAAAGCCGTCGCACGCAAAGTTTCCGCGGGTATTTCGGTCCCGCAGCAGTGGCGCCGACTGTTGCGCGGCGAAGGCGAACAGCGGCTCGGGCCAGTCGAGGAGATGAAGGGTTGCATAACGGTCGGGATGACGACGCTTTATGGCATGAGCCATGCGCTGCCATTCGTCCCATGCCACGGGCGGCGCGGCATAGCCGACTTCCGCCAGCAGATCGCGGCGGTAAAATTGGATCCAGCTATCGGCGATCCAGGGGATTGCCATGGCTTTCCCGCCGACGCTGACCGAGGCCAGCGCGCCGGGAAACTGATCATCCAGCAGGCGCGACCCCGGCGGCGGCGCGGCCAATGCGCCGATCAACGCCATTTCGGGCAGCCATGCACTGTTCAGCATCATCACGTCCGGCAACGAATTGCCCGCATAGCCCGTCAGCAATTTTTCGTGCGCGCCGGTCCAGGGGATGGCCTGGACATCGACATCCAACCCCGTCTGCCGGGTAAAGTCGGGAAGCAGCAGCGGCGCGCTTTCGCCGGCGATGCCGATCGCCCACCAGGTGAGCTTTCCGGCCCGCCGTTGCGCACACGCCGAAAGCGCGGCACCCGCAGCGACCTCCAGCAATCCACGACGTGAAATCAACGGCATGGCCGCAGTATCGCAATCCTGTCGCCCAGCCACGCCCGATGTTCGCCCTAGTATCGCCCGGCGCCGCAGCCAAGCGAATTTTGCCCGGCGACGATCATCGAACATCAGCCAAGCCAGTGCGACGATTGAACTTTTTCGAGGCCCGGTGCGTTAGCAAATGTACCGGATTGTCTCGGGCATACGTAAAAACGACAATTCGGCAGGATTAACGACACAAAAATACAGGGAACGTCCAATGAGTCCGATTTCGCAGCGTAGAGTGTTGCTGGCCGGCGCAGCCATGCTCCTGGCTCCCGTGGTAGCGCAAGGCCAGCAGCTTTCGCCAAATGCCGGGGCGGCGGGCGATAAAACGCCGCCGCCGACAGGGGGTGCTACACAAGCCCCGCCCGCGGGCGGGGCAACGCCCGATGCGCCATCTGCCGACATCGTCGTCACCGGATCGCGCATCGTCCGTTCCGAATTCGCCGCGCCTAACCCGATCACCTCGTTCACCGCGAAGGCGATCGAGGAGTCCGGCAACACCAACATCACCAATTTTCTCGAGCGGGTGCCGGCCCTGACCGGATCGCGCGATGCCACCCAGACTTCAGGCGGCAACGCGGTTTCCTATAAGCCGTTCGGCGCGGCCGGGCTTAACGAACTCAACCTGCGCAACCTGGGCACCAACCGCACGCTGGTGCTGGTCAATGGTCGCCGTCACGTCGCGGGCGAGGTGGACACCGCCGCCGTCGACATCAACAGCATCCCCACCGACCTGATCGACCGCGTCGATGTCCTGACCGGTGGCGCGTCCGCGGTATATGGCGCGGACGGCGTGTCGGGCGTCGTCAACTTCATCCTCAAGAAGGACTTCGACGGGATTTCCGCGCGCGGCCAGGTGGGCCTTTCTTCACGAGGCGATGCCGGGAACCGGTTCTTTTCGTTCACCGCCGGAAAGAATTTTGCGGACGGGCGAGGGAATATTACGATCGCGTACGAGTATAACGCCGATGATCGCCTCCAGAACGACCAGCGTTCGTATTTGCGCGAAAACTCCCGCCTTTACCTCATCCCCAATGACGCGGCCGCAACCAATAGCAAATTGCCGCACAACATCCTGGTCGGCAATTTGCGCTACCCCAATGAATCGCCGATCGGTGCCGTCTCCGTCAATGGCGGCAACACCATCACCTTCAACGGGCTGGGTCAGCCATACCGGCACGGGACGCCGGCGGCCTATTATTCGACCGGCGGCGACGATACGCCGGTGGCCGGGTTCTATTCGGGCGACCTTGCCCCGCAAATCCGCCGCAACGACGTCAATCTGCTCGGTCACTACGATGTTTCGGGCGCGCTGAAGCTGTCGGTCGAAGCCAAATACGCGCGCACCGAAGCGAAGACCTACGACTATTATATCGGCACCTACGGCCAGACGATCACCCTGGACAATCCGTTCGTTCCGGCCTCGATCCGCGCCGCGGCACTGGCCAATGGCCAGACCTCGGTGGTGGTGACGCGCGACAACATCGATTATGGCCGCCACGGCGAAAGCGACCTGCGCCAGACCTATCGCGGCGTTCTGGACGCAACTGGCAAGATCAGCAGCCACGCCACTTACGATGCCTATTACGAATACGGCCGAACCGATGTCGCGATCACCAAGCTGAACGAACTTCTCGCTGCCCAGTATAGCCAGGCGCTGGACGTGGTGACCAGTCCGACGACCGGCCAGCCGGTATGTCGCTCGAACCTGACCGGCGGCAACAGCGGTTGCGTGCCGGTGAGCCTGTTCGGTCCCGGCCCGATCTCGCGGCAGGCGCTGGCGTTCTTCCAAGTCGATGATACCAGCCAGGCCCGGATCACGCAGAGCGTGGCGAACGCATCGATCAGCGGTGACTTCGGCGCGTTTTTCCGCTTGCCTGGTGGGCCGGTGCAATTTTCGTTCGGCGGCGAATACCGGCGCGAGACGAGCGCATTCGACCCCAGCGCCAATCTGGTCAACAATGCCTTTGTCGCATTCACCGAGCCGACAGTGGTCGCACCGTCGCGCGGATCGTTCGATGTCAAAGAAGCTTTCGGCGAGCTGAACGCACCGATCTTCGTGGGTAAACCGGGCGCCGAGACGCTGTCGGTCGGCGCACAATATCGCTTCTCCCACTATTCGACGGTGGGTAATACGACGACATGGCAGTTGAACGGGGTCTATGCTCCCATCCACGACATCAGCTTCCGGGGGTCCTATGGCAAGGCCGTGCGCGCGCCCAACATCGGCGAACTGTTCCAGCCGGTCAGCGGCAGCTCCAATTTCTTTATAGATCCTTGCCTGCCCGGCAATCTCAACCTGGGCACGAAGTATCGCGCGGCAAACTGCGCCGCCGTGTTGTCGGCGGTCGGCGCGACAAGTACCGATGCGCTGCAAACGCCAAACAACATCGTCGGCACAGTGTCGGGCAATCCTCACCTGAAGGCCGAAGCCGCGCGAACCTGGACGGCGGGTGTCGTGCTACGACCGCGCTTTCTGCGCGGGCTGACCGCATCGTTCGACTGGTATGACATCGATCTGAAGGATGCCATCAACACCGCGACGCCTTCGGACCTCGCGACGCTCTGCGTGGACCAGCCGACGATCGACAACCAGTTCTGCCACTCGATCACGCGGGCGCAAGGCACCGGGATCATCAACGGCTACACGGTGCAGCCCCAGAACGTCGCCAGCTTCCGCACCGCGGGTGCCGACGTCAATGTCGATTATGTGATCCGGACGGCACGGGCGGGCGTTTTCGATCTGCATCTTGTCGGTGGCTACCTCAACCGCCTCGACCTCGTCGGTTCGCCGGGAGCAGCCGCCACCGACAACGTCGATCAGCCCGGGCAACCGAAATTCACCTTCAATCTGTCCCCGACCTGGTCGCTCGGAAAATTGACCGTGAACTATAGCCTGCGCTGGGCGGACGGAACCCGGACGCAGCCTAAGCTGGTCACCGATAACGACCCCCTGTACGCGGCGGCTGCCCAGCTTCGCTATAGCCAGCTCTGGCAGCACGATCTCCAGATCGGCTATGAACTGGGGCATGGCGCATCCGTTTACATCGGCGTCCTCAACCTGACCGACCAGGCGCCTGACCCGGGCAATTCGATCAATGAGCCGATATCGGCGGTCGGCAGGTATTTTTACGCAGGCGTGAAATTCAGGCCGCGCGGCAAATGATCGGGTGATCGGCTATCCGAGCGTGAAGGTCATGCGCACACGGGATTGTTGTGATAGCCTGCCTTTCAGCAAGTGGCTGCAAAGGAGAATCGCACGCGGTGGTGGAAAATATCGCATCGCCAGGCACCATCTCGCCGGTGGCCGGCCTGGTTGACCCTGAACCGCTAGCCCATTCGCTCCGGTCGCGCCACGTGACGATGATTTCGCTGGGTGGAATTATCGGCGCGGGTATTTTCGTCGGGTCCGGCGCGGCCATTGCCATCGCCGGTCCGGCAGTGCTGTTCACCTATGTGCTGTGCGGCGCGCTGGTGTTCGTCATCATGCGGATGCTGGGTGAAATGGCGCTCGCTCATCCCGGCGTGGGCACGTTCACCGGCTATGCCGCGCTGGGCCTGGGGCCATGGGCGGGGTTTGTCACGGGCTGGCTGTATTTCTATTTCTGGATCGTGACTATCGCGGTGGAAGCCATCGCCGGCGCCAACATGCTGCTGCCATGGCTGCCGCTGCCGCTGTGGGTGATAGCCGCCGGGCTGATCGGCCTGGTGACGGTGATCAACCGGTTTTCGGTAGGCGTGTACGGCGAGTTCGAATTCTGGTTTGCCGCGCTGAAAGTGTTCACCATTGTCGCGTTCATCGTGATCGGGGTGGCCTGGATGCTGGGCATCGGCCCTCGATCCGGCGCCTCGCTGAGCGCGTCGCCATCGCCCGGTGGTCTGTTTCCGCTGGGAACAGGCGTGGTGTTTACTGCCGTGCCGGTCGTGATTTTTTCGATGATGGGCAGCGAAGTCGCCACGATCGCGGCGGTGGAAACCGAGCGTCCGACGCAAAACGTGGTCCGGGCGGGGCGGACGGTGTCGCTGCGCATCCTGTTCTTCTACGTCGGCTCGATCGCAGTGATCCTGGCGATTGTGCCGTGGCGCAAAATCGTGCCGGGGGTGTCGCCCTTCACCCAGGCGATGAGCATGATCCATGTGCGGGGAGCAGCGCATTTCATGGCCGTGGTGATCTTTACCGCCATTCTCTCATGCCTCAATTCGGCAATCTATGTCACCTCGCGCATCCTGCACGAGATGGCGGGCCGGGGCGATGCGCCGGCTTTCTGGAGTCGTGTCTCGGGTGCAAAGGTGCCGGGTCGAGCCATATTGGCGTCCAGCCTGGCCGGGTTTCTTATCGTGCTGTCGTCGATCCTGTCGCCCACGGGCATATTCGTCTTTCTGCTGCAAAGCTCGGGCGCGATCATCCTGTCCGTCTACCTGCTGATCTCGCTCAGCCAGATCAGGTTGCGGCGCCGGATGGATGCGACCGGCCAACAGGTTTCGGTCAGGGTGTGGCTGTTTCCATGGGTCAGCTACGCCTGCGTGCTCGGTATCGTCGCGGTGCTGGTGATGATGGCGACTCAGCCCGCTCAGGCGCTGCAAGTCGGCCTGTCCGCCGCCGTGTTCGTGGCCAGCGCGGTGATGTACGCGCTGTGGGGGCGCCGCCACCGGGCCAGGCCGGTCGCACGATAGCGCCAGGAACGCGCCCGCCGCATCACCCGGCATCCGGCAACTGCGCCTTGGGAAAACCATCCCAGCAGGCATCGTAATCCTCCTGGAGCAGCGGCGTTGCCATCGCCCACCCGGTCGGGCGGAAGACATGGCGGCTCTCGAACATGAAGGCCATGCTGCCGGCGATCCTGTGCGGTTGCAGGTCCGCCGCCACCGCCGCTGCATAGCTGGCCCGGTCCGGGCCATGGGCGGACATGCAATTGTGCAGGCTGGCCCCGCCCGGCGCGAAACCGCCGGCCTTGGCGTCATACTGGCCCTCGATCAGCCCCATGAATTCGCTCATGACGTTGCGATGGAACCATGGCGGGCGGAACGTGTCCTCGGCCACCATCCAGCGCGGCGGGAAGATGACGAAATCGACATTGGCGGTGCCCGGCGTGTTGCCCGGCGCGGTCAGGACGGTGAAGATCGAGGGATCGGGATGGTCGAAGCTGACGGTGTTGATGGTGTTGAAGCGGGTCAGGTCGTAGCGCAGCGGCGCCAGATTGCCGTGCCACGCGACGACATTGAACGGACTGTGAGCCAGCGCCGTCGTCCACAGCCGACCCATGAATTTCTGGACGAGTTGGGTTGGGCGCTCAATATCTTCGAACGCGGCGACCGGCGTCTCGAAATCGCGCGGATTGGCCAGGCCGTTCGACCCGATCGCTCCCAGATCGGGCAGTCGGAACGGCGCCCCGTAATTCTCGCAGACATAGCCGCGCGCGGGGCCGTCCAGTTCGACCCGGAAACGCAGTCCGCGCGGAATGATCGCAATCTGCAACGGCGCGATTTCTAGCACGCCCAGCTCGGTGACGATCCGCAATGAACCTGTCTGCGGCACGATCAGCAGTTCGCCATCGGCGTCGAACAAGGCTCGGTCGACCATCGACCGGTTGGCGGCATAGAGATGGATACCGCTGCCGGTTTGCGCCGCGACATCGCCGTTGCCGGCATAGGTCACCATGCCATCGATGAAATCCACCGGCCGGTCAGGCATGGCCAAGCCATCCCAGCGCAGGCGGTTCGGCGAAGCCGGCGCCTCGTCGAACGGCGCGGAGCGGATCAGCGTCGGCTGGTCATAGGGCCGGAAGGCCGCATGCGCCGCCGTCGGCCGCATGCGGTACAGCCAACTGCGCCGACTCTCATGGCGCGGTGCGGTGAAGGCGGTGCCCGAAAACTGCTCCGCATAGAGGCCGTACGGCACCCGCTGCGGCGAATTGCGGCCGACCGGCAGCGCGCCGGGCACGGCTTCGCTGACGTGATGGTTGCCGAAGCCGGGCAGGTATTTCACTCAGTCGCCCACGGTCACGACGCCGCGCCGGATCTGGTCGAGTTCGATGCTCTCGAACAGCGCCTGGAAATTGCCGTTACCGAAGCCTTCGTTGCCCTTGCGCTGGATTATCTCGAAAAAGATCGGCCCGAACATCGGCTCGGTGAAGATCTGCAACAGCAGGCCCTCATCGCGGGCGACGCTGCCGTCGAGCAGGATACGGTTGCGCGCCAAGCGCTCCAGGTCTTCGCCATGGCCGGGGACGCGGGCATCGACCAGCTCGTAATAGGTCTCGGTGGTATCCTGCAGCGCCACCCCGCGCGCGCGCAGCTTCTCGACGGTGGTAAAGATATCGGTGGCGGTCAGCGCCAGGTGCTGGATGCCTTCGCCGTTGTATTCGCGCAGGAATTCCTCGATCTGGCTGTTGTCGTCCTTGCTCTCGTTCAACGGGATGCGGATTGCGCGGTCGGGTGCGATCATCGCTTGGCTGAACAGCCCGGTCGCCTGCCCGGCGATGTCGAAAAACTTCTGCTCCTCGAAATTGAACAGCGTGCGGTAGAATTCGCTCCACACCTGCATCTGGCCGCGTCGGACATTGTGGGTCAGATGATCGAGCATATCCAGCCCGACGTTGTTAGCCGCCTCGGCCTCGCGCCAGCCGGGGAACTCGGCCCAGTCGCGGTACAGATCCTCGCCATCGCTGACGAAATACAGGTACGATCCGCCGATACCCGAGATGACGGTATCGTCCTCCTGCGTCCGCTTTGCGCCATTGGCCAGGGCCCAGGCCATCGCCGCAGCCGGATCGGCGACCCGGAACGCCATCGCGCTCGCCGATGGCCCATGTTCCCCCCGGAATGCACTGACCCGCCCGGCGTCGTCGCGGTTGAGCATCAGGTTGATCCGCCCCTGCTTGTAGCGGGTGATGTTCTTGCGCGGATGGCGATGGGTCGGGGTAAAGCCGAGTTGCTCGAACTGCGCCGCCATCCCCGCCGGATCGGGCGAGGTGAATTCGACGAACTCGAAGCCGTTCAGGCCAAGGGGATTTTGCGGATCGGCGGACATGGTCGTCTCTCTTCAGGGGTTGGTCGGGCGGCTGCGGGCATAGGCCTGGGTGCCGCGATGGATGACGCGATCCGTTTCCAGCAGCGTGTCGGGGGCAAGATCGGGCTGGTCTTGCAACCCGGCGTACAGCGGTGCGAAATCGGTCTCGAGGGTTTGCCGCAGCAGATCCTCGAAGCTGTCGATAACGAAGTAGGTCGATTGATAATCATCGATGCGGTAATTCGTCCGCATTAGTCGCTGCAGGGCGAAACCGAGCCGGTTAGGCGAGGGATCGTCGAGCGCAAAAATCGATTCGCCATGCGAAGAGACGATACCGGCGCCATAGAGCTTCACCTCGCCGCGTTCGCGGACCAGCCCGAATTCGACGGTATACCAGTATAGACGCGCCAGCCGCTCGATCGCGCCCAGGCTTTTGGCCCGCATCCCGCCCTCGCCATAGGCTTGCATGTAATCGGCGAACACCGGGTTTGCGAGCAGCGGCACATGACCGAAAACGTCATGGAACACATCGGGTTCCTGCAGATAATCAAGCTGCTCCGGCGCCCGGATGAAGCGGCCGGCGACGAACCGGCGGTTGGCCAGATGCTCGAAAAACACGGCGTCCGGCGCCAATCCGGGAACCGCGACGACCTGCCACCCGGTCGCCTTCATCAGCCGTTCCGACAAGGCGTCGAAATCGGGGATGCCCCGACGGTCCATGCGCAGGATATCCAGCCCGGCGATAAACGCTTCGGTCACCCGCCCCGGCAGCATCCCGGCCTGGCGTTCGAACAACCGGTCCCACATCGCATGTTCGGCCGCGGTATAGCGATCCCACCCCTGCGGAATCGTCCAGTCGCCCGCGGTGGGACTTTCAAGATGAGTTGGAGTCACGCTGCGATACTACCACGGTTGGGCATCGTCGTCTCCGCCGTTGCAATATCGAACGCTGCTGCATGCATAGGCTGCGCGAACATCGCTCGCTGCCCCCGAGTGGCGCCGGGATCGGCTTTGCGGGCGTAGCAATTGCTCGATTTTGTGGTTATGCGCGCCAGCATGAATACGTCTGCCATCGTCCCCGTGAAGCCGCCAGGCCTGTCGTTCGCGGCGCTGCGCCACCCGCCGTTCCGCTGGTTCATGGGGACATATGTGCTGGCGATGATGGCGGACAATATCGAGCATGTCATCAGCTACTGGATGATGTTCCAGCAATTCCATTCGGCTGCGCTGGGCGGATTCGCGGTGCTGTCGCATTGGCTGCCCTATCTGTTTTTCTCCATCCCGGTCGGCGCGCTGGCCGACCGCATCGATCCCCGGCGCCTGATCCAGTTGGGTATGGTGATGTTCATCTCGGTCTCGCTGGGCTGGGGCTATTTCTTCGTTACCGGGACGCTGCATATGTGGCAGGCCATGCTGCTGCTGGTGATCCATGGCTGCGCCGGGGTGTTCTGGCAGACATCCAGCCAGTTGCTGCTGCATGAAGTCGTACCCACGCAGGATCTGCAGAGCGGCGTCCGCCTGAACGCCACTGCGCGCTCCCTGGGGATACTGGTCGGGCCGGCGCTTGGCGGGGTCATGCTGATTTGGCTGGGGGCGGCACACGGCATTCTCCTCAATGCCTGTTATTATCTCCCGCTGCTCCTGTGGATGTTCTGGGCGCCCAGGCCCCGGCAGAGGGGCCACGATAACGCTGGCGGACAGCCGGCGATGCGCGGCTTTGCCGATGTGGCGAACACCATCCGCACCGTTGCGGGAATGCCCGCCGTCTTGACGATGACGCTGCTGGCGGGCGCCGCGTCTTTTTTCGTGGGCAACAGCTATCAGGCGCAGATGCCCAATTTCGCGAATGATCTGGGCCACGGCCATTCGGGCGCAGCCTACAGCACGTTGCTGGCTGCCGATGCCGCCGGGGCGCTGACCGCCGGGTTCCTGCTGGAGAGCATCAACCGGCTAAAGACCTCGCCGGCAACCGCGCTGATATTTGCCGGTTGCTGGTGCGTGGCGCTGGCGGCCTTTGCGCTGTCGCACAGCTACCCGGTGGCACTGGCCTGCCTGTTTATCGCCGGTTTTTTCGAACTGTCGTTCAGCAGCATGGCGCAAACCGTGGTGCAGATGAATGCGCCTGCCACGATCAGGGGCCGCGTGTTGGGCCTGTTCAACATGGCCGCGCTGGGATGCCGGGCGTTCGCCGGGATCACCGTGGGCATCTTCGGCGCCTTGCTCGGAGTGCATGCATCGCTTTCGATTTCGGCGCTGCTGATGCTGGGTTTCGTGCTGTTCCTGTTTTCGCGGCGCAAACACCGCGAAGCCGGCGCGTGATCGCCGGGAGCGCGAAAAAACTGGCGTTCCTGCGGACCACCTTTACCCTATTTGCCTACCCTGAGCTTGTCGAAGGGCTGCCTTTCTCGCGCTGAGTGCAGCCAGCGTCACTGATAAGGACGGCCCTTCGACAGTCTCAGGGTGGACGGGGGGTGGTAGACGATTCGGGCTTCGGAAAGCGCAGCCGAACGCACAGTCCTTCGGCCGTCTGCGGAATCCCGCAATCCGCGCCGTGCAACGCGGCAATCGCCGCCACCAGCGCCAGCCCCAGGCCAGCCCCTTCGCTGTGGCGCGCAGCATCGAGACGGTAAAAGCGCCGAAAGACATGCTCGCGCTCATCGACGGGGATGCCCGGCCCGGTGTCGCATACTTCGATCACGGGCACCCCGGCAGCCAGGCACAGGCGCGAGTGGATCACCGTGCCGGTCGGGGTGTGGAGGATGGCGTTTTCGATCAGATTGATGACGGATTGCGCCAGCAACTCGCCATCCCCATCGACGCCGATGCCCGGCGCATGGTCGGCAACCAGCGTATGACCGGCATCTTCGGCGGCGGGTTGATAGGCCTGATGGACGCGGTTCATCAATTCGCTGAGATCGACCCGGGTAAACCGGCGGCGCCCGACCCCGCCTTCAAGCGTACCGATCCGCAGCAGCGCATGGAACGTGGCCAGCAGCCCCTGCGTCTGCCCCAGCGCATCCTCCCACATCGTCGCATCGCTGTCGTGATCGTCCCGCATCTGTTCGAGCCGCTGGTGCAGCCGGGTCAGCGGGGTGCGCAGGTCATGCGCGATATCGGTGGACACCTGGCGCAGCGCATCCATCGCTGCCTCGTTGCGATCGAGCATGCGATTGAGGTTCCGGGCCAGCTCGTCGAACTCCGGCGCGATCCCGATCATTGGCAAACGCTCGGCGCGCTCGCCCTTGCTGATGCGTTCGACCGCATGATTGACCTGATCGAGCCGGCGCAGGAAAATCCGGCCGGAAAAATAGCCCCCGCCCAGCGCGAACAGGCTGATGCCGACCCCGCACAGCAGCGTGAAAATACCCAGCCGTCGGCGCAAACTGTCGACGTCGAAGTTGTCGGTGGCTACTCCCAGCAGCAGGCCGCCGGGCAGCGGCTTGCCCAGCGCGGTCATCGCCGTCGGCGCAGCTGCGGCGTGAAACGGTTCCTCTTCGACCGCCCTGATCCGGTTCCAGCCGATTTTAACCAGGCCGGTGGCCAAGGTGCCGAACAGTTTTCGGCCCTGTGCATCCTGCAACAGATATTCGAACTGGGCGTCACGGCCGGCCTTCTGGTGCCGGGCCATCGCGGCAATCAGCCCGCCGCGACCGAGTTGGTCGTACTCCGCCGCCAGCACCGCGGCTTCGGCCTTGAGCCGGCCTTGCGTGGCCTCCTCGGCGTAGTGACCGACCTGCTGCCACACCGCGATCAGCAGCGCAAAGGCACCCACCGCGAATACCGCCGCCAACACCAGCGCAAAGCGGAAGGCGGCGCTCCGCAAAGGGCGGGGCAGCATGCGTTCAGCTATCATGGATGCGATAGCCGGCGCCGCGGATGGTCTGGATCAATTCCAGGCCGAAGCCGCGATCGACCTTGGCGCGCAGCCGGCTCATATGACTTTCTATGACATTGGTGCGCGGGTCGAAATGGAACGACCAGACGTTCTCCAGCAGCATCGTCCGGGTGACGATCTCGCCCGCGTGAAGCATCAGATATTCCAGCAGTTTCAACTCCTGCGCCTGCAGGTCGATATGCACCCCGCCGCGCGTGACCTTGCGCCTGATCCGGTCGACTTCCAGGTCGCCGACGCGCAGGATCGCAACCGCTTCGGCAATCGGCGGCCGACGGGCCAGGGCATTGATGCGCGCCAGCAGCTCGCTCGCGGCAAAAGGCTTGGCGAGATAGTCGTCGCCGCCCGCTTCGAGCCCTTCGACCCGGTCTTCCACCCCGTTCATCGCGGTCAGGAACAGGGCGGGCGTGGCGATCCCGGCGGCGCGCATCGCCTTGAGCGCGCCCAGGCCGTCGAGCGAGGGCACCATGCGGTCGAGCACCAGCACCGTGTAATCGCCACCGGTCGCAAGGAACACCGCATCGCGGCCAGTCGCACAACTATCGACGACATGCCCGACGGCACGCAGCATGCGCTCGATATGAGTCCGCGTCGCCTCGTCGTCTTCGAGCAGCAACACCTTCATCGCAAATCCTCGAATGCGGGCCGGACCACTTTCCTGCACGCAACCGGGGCAGGCTGGCAAGTTGTCTATAATTGATATTTCCCGCGCCGTGAGCGAAGGTCGCAACGGCTATCCGGGTTGTCCGGGCCGGGGCCGGTTACCCCGCGACGGGCTAACCGCCTTCGGTGACCAGCCGGCTTTCATCGAACTGCAGCGCGGCCAGTCGCGCATACAGCCCACCGGCGCGGGTCAGCGTGTCATGGGTGCCAACCTCGACGATCCGGCCTTTTTCCATGACGACGATGCGATCGGCCTGGCGCACGGTCGCCAGGCGATGCGCGATGACCAGCGTGGTACGGTTCTTCATCAGCCGTTCGAGCGCTTCCTGCACCTGTCGCTCGCTATGCGCGTCGAGGGCGCTGGTGGCTTCGTCGAGCAGCAGGATCGGGGCATCGCGCAGCAGCGCGCGGGCGATGGCGATACGCTGGCGCTGGCCGCCCGACAGCCGTGCGCCATCCTCGCCCAGGAAGGTATCCAGCCCCTCGGGCAGTTCGCGCAGGAAGGTTTCGGCATTGGCAGCGGCGGCAGCGGCCCAGATTTGCTCGTCGCCGGCCTGCCAGTGGCCATAGCGCAGATTGTCGCGCGCGGTGGCTGCGAACAGCACGCCTTCCTGCGGCACCAGCGCGATGCGGCGGCGGATTTCGGCGGGATCGGCGGAGGTCAGCGGGACCCCGTCGAGCTTGATCGTGCCGGCCTGGGGATCGTAGAACCGCTCGGCAAGCTGGAACAACGTTGATTTGCCTGCACCCGATGGGCCAACGATCGCCACCGTTTCGCCCGGCTCGACCACCAGGCTGAATTCCGCGAGCGCGGCGACTTCCAGCCGTGACGGATAGCGAAAGCTGACCTGTTCGAACGAAATCTGGCCTCGCGGCGGCACCGGCAACGCCACCGGGCGGGCGGGCGCGGCGATGGTGGGTCGTTCGTTCAGCAATTCGGCAAGCCGGCTGGCGGCCCCGGCGCCGCGTACCAGATCGCCATAGACCTCGCTCAGCGATCCGAACGCGCCTGCGACCAGCGCGCTCGTCACCACGAAGGCCAGCAGCGTGCCGCCGGTCATGGCACCGCGCGCCACGTCGATTGCGCCTCGCCACAGTAACAGCGTGATCGAGCCGAAAATCAGCAGCATCACCACCGAGGTCATGATCGCGCGGATGCGGATGCGGTGCTTGGCGGTGGCGAAGGTGCGATCGACCGCACCCTTGAAGCGCTCGGTTTCGCGCGCTTCCTGGTTGAAGGCCTGGACGATTCGCATCGCGCCGAACATCTCGGAAATCATCGCCCCGATATCCGCGACCCGGTCCTGGCTGGCGCGCGAGACCCTGCGTAATTGCCGCCCGAACAGCACGATCGGGACGATCACGAGCGGGATTGCGAAAACCAGAAACGCGGTCAGCTTCGGCGCGAGCCACACCAGGAAAATCAGCCCGGCAATCGCGGTAATGACATTGCGCAGCGCCACCGAGACGGTCGTCCCGACGACCTGCTCGATCAGCACGGTGTCCGAGGTCATCCGCGAGGAAATCTCCT
>CAZZYX010000034.1:0-29696 GCA_964658485.1 uncultured Acetobacteraceae bacterium
TGAAAAAGCTGTTGCTCGAACATTTGTTCGAGCACCGCTATGACTATCGTGCCGAATGGCTGCAGTTCAGTGCGACCATCGCCGATCACAGCCGTGGCGCCGATCACAGCCGAGGCAATATCTCGTTCGAAGAACGCATCATCCGCTCGGTCGCGGATGTCACCGAATCGCCCAGTGGATTGTTATTGCTCGTTAATCGCGGGGTTGAACTCTACATCGCCGGTTCGTGGAACTGGCAATATGCGCTACCGGTCGGTCAGGATCTTGCCGTCGACCGGGCGTGGCTGCGTTTTCTCGAACAGACCAGCCGCATCGTCACGCTCGACGAAATCCGCGATGATGAACTGGGACCGGGAGACGATCTCGTGCCACGCTGGCTGCTAGATGCCGACAGGGCCTGGGCGGGCGTTCCCCTGGTTCGCGCCGAAAGCCTGATCGGTTTCATTATTCTGGGACGTCCAGCGCTCGACCGGGCGCTGGATTGGGAGGATTTCGACCTGCTCAAGGTGATTGGCCAGCAAGTTGCGATGCACCTCGCCGACGCGCAGAGCCAGGCCGAGCTGGAACAGGCGCGCCAATTCGATGAATTCAATCGCCGCTTCGCCTTTATCATCCACGATCTGAAAAACGTCGTCAGCCAGTTGTCGCTGGTATCGAGCAATGCCGCGGCGCACGGCGCCAATCCCCGGTTCCAGGAATCAATGGCCAAGACACTGGCCAGCGCCACCGCCAAGATGACGGTGCTGCTGTCCCGGCTATCGGCGGATGGGCCGGCGATTGCTTCGCTGGTTCGGGTCGATATCGCCGGGCTGCTGACCGAAATCGCCGATACTCACCAAGGCCAGCATCCGATCCTGCTGACGATAACGGACGAGTGCGAGGTCCACGCCGATGCCGAGCAATTGCGCCAGGCTATCGACCATTTGATCCGAAACGCCATCGAAGCCAGCCCGGCCCGCACCCCGATCGAGTTGATGCTTGCGAAGAAGCTCGAAAATGCCGTAATCGTCGTCAAGGACAGCGGCGGGGGCATGTCGCCGGAATTTGTCCGAAAGCAATTATTCAAACCCTTTGCCTCGACCAAGCAAGGTGGGTTCGGAATCGGTGCGGCGGAAGCCAAAGCGTTGATAGAGGCTATGGGAGGTGCATTGGACGTCATGAGTGTTGAAGGAGCCGGAACCCAATTCTCGATATTGCTCCCCCTGCTGGCACCCGCGTCAGTGCCCGCCTGATGTCCAGGTCGCTTAAGCCTCGCTTGCTCATCGTCGAAGATGATGCCGGTCTGGCAGATCAGCTGGAATGGGCTTTTGCCGCTCATGAAGTGACGATCGCGGGTAGCCGCAAAGCTGCCCTCGCGGCTTTGAAAGCATATAACCCCGCGGTGATCACACTGGACCTGGGGCTACCGCCAGATCCGGACGGCACCAGCGAAGGCTTTGCCACGTTGCAGGAAATCATGATTGCCAGCCCTGACAGCAAGATCATCGTCGCCTCCGGGCACGAGGCGCGCGAAAGCGCCCAGCAAGCCATCGCCCTGGGTGCTTTCGACTTTTATGCGAAGCCGATCAATATCGCCGAGTTGAGCATGATCGTCGCGCGGGCGTTCCATGTCCACGCGCTGGAGGCCGAGAACCGGGAGCTGGGGCGCGCCACAGTGCCTACCGAAGGGATCATTACCGGCTCGTCGGCCATGACCGAAGTCCTGCGGACGATCGAGAAGGTGGCAGACTCCGATGCCACGGTGATGCTGCTGGGCGCATCCGGCACCGGCAAGGAGCTTTTAGCCAAGGCAATCCATAACAAAAGCGTGCGCTCGCGTGGCAGTTTCGTGGCGATCAACTGCGCCGCGATCCCGGATACGCTGCTGGAAGCAGAATTGTTCGGTCATGAACGCGGCGCTTTTACCGGCGCGATCAAGACCACCGCCGGCCAGATCGAAATGGCCCAGGGCGGTACGCTGTTCCTTGATGAAATTGGCGATGTCCCTGCCGCGACCCAAGTCAAGCTGCTGCGTTTCCTGCAGGAACGGGTGATCGAACGGGTCGGCGGTCGCAAGAAAATCCCGATCGACGCCCGGGTGGTCACGGCCACTCATCAGGACCTGAAGCAGTTGATGGTCGAGGGCAGGTTTCGTGAAGATCTCTATTTTCGCCTGGCCGAGGTTGTGATCAACGTGCCCACCCTGGCTCAGCGTGGCGAAGATTCAGTGCTGCTGGCGCAATTCTTCCTGCACCGGCAGCGCGAAAACGGCCGGACGAAAGCCAGAGGGTTCACCCCGGAAGCGCTGGCCGCGATTACCAACTGGCCGTGGACCGGCAATGTCCGCGAACTGGAGAACCGGGTGAAACGCGCGACGATCATGGCCGACGGCGTCATGCTCACTCCGCGCGACCTGGATCTCGACCAGGACAGCCCGGCGGGCGACTCGCTGGAACTGCGGATTGCGCGAGAACGCGCCGACCGCACCGCGATAACGAGCGCCATTGCCGTCAATCAAGGCAATTTGTCGGCGGCCGCACGCGCGCTGGATATCTCCCGCCCGTTGTTGTATCAGCTGATGACTACCTATGGCATTTCAAAGGGTTGACATTTCTGGATGCGACAATGGCCTGGCGGAATTGAATTTCCTACACATTGGGCGTGCCATGTAGGGTCCCGTCTTCGGCTGATGCGAAAATGTGGTAATTGCGGAGGGATGCGAACGTGGAAACTGTCTATGACTGGGTGACCGTCGCGATTTTTGCGGGGCTGATAACATTATTTCTGCAACGTTCGTCGATGGCGGAGCCGGTGGATACTATCTATCATTATTTTCCGCCGGCTATCGGCTGTGCGGTAGCCAATTATTTCGGCAATCAAGGTGACAATGCGATCGCTATTATTCTTTTGGTCGCGATTCTTATATATATATGGCTAGTATTGCGACCTCTCGCGCACTGGAATCCTTAAGGCTTTGCCGATGCTTAACGCTCCACTTCCCCTTACGGACAGCCGCTTGCCTGCGACAGGTGTTTCCGGTAACGCGACGGCGTCCGGACAAGGTTGCCTCATCGGCGACAAAAGCGATGACAAGTTTGAAAAACAGTCGATGAGAACGGATCACGCCGCGCCTTCGGAAAGCTCTTTCAGCACCCTCAGTGCCCCGTTTCGGTCAAGCGTGGTCCTGGCCCTGGGGACGGTGGCATTCATCGCGCCGACAATGATCGATGTCGCGCGGTCGAGCTGGTCGACCGACCAGGGCGCGCACGGCCCAATCGTGCTGGTAACCGGAATATGGTTGCTATGGGGCGAATTGCGCGGCTCCCATGTCATCACCCGACCCGGCTCGTCGCGGCTGGTGATGGCTTTGCTCGCGCCATTGCTGATCCTGTTTACCGTGGCCCGTATCGCCGGTCTGATCGAGATCGAAGGGTTTTCGATGTATGCCGCGTTGATCGTCGTGGCCTATGCCTTGTGGGGTCCGGCGCCGCTGCGGCGCGTATGGTTCCCGCTGATCTATCTGATGTTCGTGTTTCCGCCGCCCGACACGCTGTTCACGATGCTGACCCAGCCATTGAAGATCGCTGTATCCGAGTGTGCGGTATTCCTGCTGGGACTGTTGGGATATCCGGTCGCCGGGTCGGGGGTGACGATCCAGATCGGCCAGTATCAGATGCTGGTCGCTGCTGCATGTGCAGGGCTGAACTCGCTGCTCAGCCTGACTGCGCTCGGGCTGTTCTACACGTACATGCGGCACAAGTCGGAGCTGGCGTACATGGTCGTGCTGGTGTGTTTCATCCTGCCGATCGCGGTGCTGGCCAATCTGGTGCGAGTGGTCCTGCTGTTGCTGATCACTTATCATTTTGGTGAAGCAGCCGGGCAGGGATTTTTCCATGAACTGGCCGGGTTGACCATGTTCACCGTGGCGCTTTTGACCATCTTTGCCATAGACTGGCTTGCCGGACCACTTCGGGTTCGGCTGGCCCGAACCGGGTTTAGCGATCCGGCCCGGTCGAAAGTCCCGGATCTTACCCGAACGGCTCTAAAACCATGACCGATGCCACGATTGCAACGCCGGCTATCGAAGCTCCGCTGGCGCTGCTGGGCAATCGCCGCCAATTTCTGATCGGCGCCGGCTGCCTGACGGCGGCAGCGATCGCTTTCGCCCGCAAGCCCCGCGTCGATGATGCCTTCATGGGTTCGGTCAAGCTTGAAAGTATCGTACCCACCCACTTTGCCGGCTGGCAGTTCCTCACCGAAAGCGGACTTGTGCTGCCGCCACAAGATCAGATGCAAAGCAGAATTTACCACCAGTTACTGACCCGGGTCTATAATCGCGGCGATGGTCAGTCGATCATGCTGCTGATCGCCTATGGCGGCTCCCAGGATGGCGTCGTCCAGATTCATCGACCGGAAATATGCTACCCCGCGAGCGGCTATTCGCTGGCGACGGTCAAGGATCATCTTGCCAAGCTTGCGCCCGATGTGCTCATCCCGTCGCGCTATATCGTCGCTGACAGCCCATCACGCTCGGAACAGATGATTTACTGGACCCGGCTCGGTTCGGCATTTCCGCGGCGCTGGTCGGAGCAGCGGTGGTCGGTGTTCGAGCAGAACATGGCGGGGATTATTCCCGATGGCGTGCTGGTGCGAATATCCACTGATCAGCCCAATGCCTCGCCGAACATCCTGGATAGCTTTGCCGCCGATCTTTACGGATCGGGAGGCGAATTGCTAAGGCGCCTGTTGGCTGGGCAGCGCTAGCGACGCTGGGCGTTCGACCTGGGGTCCAGGATTTTGCAATCGGCTTGCCGGGGCGACATGCCGGTTTGGAAACAGTGGGAGTAAACGGATGGTGCGGTACAAAGCAAAGATGATGGTCGGTGCCGCAGCGCTCCTCATCGTGTTGAGCGGATGCAGCAAGAAGCCGGGCGGACAAGTCGTCGCCGTGGTCAATGGGGAAGAAATCACCCAGCAGGAACTGAACGTCGAACTGCAGAACGCGCATGTCCCACAAAACGTCGATCAAAAGAAAGTCATGCCGGCGCTGTTGCAACGAGTTGTCGATCGCAAACTGGTCAATCAGCTTGCCAAGAACGACGGCCTCGACAAAACCCCGGCCTACCTCGACCAGGTGCGGGTCACGCAGGAAAACCTGCTGGCAAATCAATACGCTCAAAAGATCGCCAAGACCATCAGCTTGCCCGATGGCGCCGCGGTCGATGCCTTCATCGCCAACAATCCGACCATGTTTGGCCAGCGCAAGCGCTATACTCTCAACCAGCTGGTCTTCGCCCCGACGACTGACCAGACGATCTTGCAAAAGCTGGAACCGACTCACACCCTGGATGCGATTGCCGCGGTGCTGACCGCAGCCCGGATTCCGTTCGCGCGCGGTGTCGGCAATCTCGATACGGCTTCGCTCCCGCCCCCGATCGCGGCGAAGATTGCTTCGCTTCCGCCAGGCGAGCCGTTCTTGCTGCCGGATAACGGCCGCATCGTCGCCAGCGTCATCCAGTCGGTGCAGCCTCTACCGGTTTCGCCCGACGCCGCCAGGCCGGCCGCTGTCAACCTGCTGAGGCAGAAGGCACTGCAGGACGCGGTAAGCAAGAAGCTGGAAGCGGCCCGGTCGAGCGCGACCATTACCTACGGGACCGGGTTTGCTCCGCCCGCCAAGCCGTCGCCCGCATCCTGACGCTCGTCGCAGGCCTACCTTCTGCCTTCCCGCTTTCGGGAGGGGAGAAGGTAGGCTCATCCCGGTAACGCGCCGGCAAATCGCAGCGGTTCGCCGATAGCGGCGTTGGCCAATTGCCCTTCCCACATGGCGGTGTGGCCACGGATAATGGTGCCGATCACGCGGCCTTGCAGGTCCATGCCGGTATAGGGCGACCAGCCGCAGCGGCTTTCCAGCCAGTTTTCCGCTATGGCGAAACTGCCCTTGCGATCGACTATGCTGAAATCGGCATCGTAGCCCACGGCAATGCGGCCTTTGGCCTGCAGGCCGAACACCCGCTGCACCCCGGCGCTGGTCAGGTCGATCAGCCGCGCCAGGGTCAGATGTCCCCTGGCGACGTGATCCAGCATCAGCGGTAGCAGCGTTTGCACGCCGGGCATGCCGCTGGGGCTGTCGGGATAGGGCCGGGCCTTTTCCTCGCGGGTATGCGGCGCGTGGTCGGACCCCAACACATCAGGGACGCCTTGCCGCAGCCAGTGCCACAGCCCGGTGCGATGTGCGGCGCTGCGGATCGGCGGGTTCATCTGGGCATGGGTGCCAAGGCGCGGGTAAGCGTCTTCAGCGGCCAGCGTAAGGTGCTGCGGGGTTACCTCGCACGTCGCGATGTCGCGGTTCTGGGCAATGAGTTCCAGTTCGGCAGGGGTGGTGATGTGCAGGATATGGATCGGGCGCCGCGCGGCGCGGGCGAGATGCAGGATGCGTCGCGTCGCCAGCATCGCGCTTTCGTCATCGCGCCATACCGGGTGGCTGGCCGGATCGCCGGCGATGCGCAGGTGCCTGCGCGCCTGCATCCGCGCCTCGTCCTCGGCATGGATGGCAACCCGGCGCACGCCGCTCGCCAGCACTCGCGCCAACGCTTCGTCCTCCGCCACCAGCAGGTTGCCGGTCGAGGCGCCCATGAATATCTTCACCCCGGCGGTTCCCGGAATACGCTCCAGTTCGGCCAGTTCCACCGCATTGGCCGTGGTCGCCCCGACGTAGAAGGCATGATCGCACCACATCCGATGATGCGCACGCTGCAATTTATCGCGCACCCGTTCGGCGGTGTCGGTATTGGGATTGGTGTTCGGCATTTCGAATACCGCGGTCACGCCACCCATCACCGCCGCGCGGCTGCCCGATTCCAGGTCCTCTTTGATCTCCAGCCCCGGCTCGCGAAAATGCACCTGACTGTCGATGACGCCGGGCAGAACGTCCAGCCCGGTACAATCGATCCTCCGCGCCATGTCGGCAGGCCACGACCCCAGCGCCATGATCCGGCCATTGCGTACCGCGACATCGACCTGCTCGGGGCCATTGGGGGTGTGAACGGTGCCATTGGCGAGGATGAATTCGGGTGCGGTGCTCATCGTCGTGACATGCCACAGCGGACGGACCGGCGACAAGGGTCTTGGGGGACCGGGCGCCATGCTTTTCAGCTTGATTTCATCGCCACAAACGCCACTTGCAGGACATGACCGCAACCCGCCTGTTCGATCGCGCCGTGATCCGCCTGTCGCCGCAGGCCGATGACGAGGATGTCGGCGCCTTTCTGCAAGGGCTGATCACCAACGACGTCACGGGCGCATTGCCGGTCTGGGCGGCGCTGCTCAACCCGCAGGGCAAGGTCATGTTCGATTTTCTGGTGTGGCGCGATGGCGCGGATCTGTTGCTCGACTGCGAGGCGGAGACAGCGCCGGCCCTGATTCGCCGGATCGGTCTTTATCGGCTGCGGCGCCGGATCGGCATCGCCCTGGACCCGTCGCTGGCGGTGCATTGGCACGTTTCGCCACACCCCGGCGCCACGCCCGACCCCCGACTGGCCGGGCTGGGCTGGCGGTGGCTGGCGCCCGTGGCGACCGGCGGCGAGCCGAGCGAACCGGGAGCCGACGCGGCGTGGCATGCCCATCGCCTGGGCGGCGGCGTGGCCGAGGGTCGCGCTGAGCTTGGCGACGGGGAATTGCTGTGGCTGGAGTGCAATGCCGACCAGTTGCATGGCGTCAGCTTTACCAAGGGCTGTTATGTCGGCCAGGAGAATACTGCGCGCATGAATTGGCGACAAAAGGTAAACCGGCGGCTGGTGGTGGTACCGATCGCAGAATCGAACCCGGCGCGGCAGCGGGCGGCATGGCCCGAGCTGGGCCTGGCGCTCGACCATCTGCGAATCGAGGATATTGCCGCCGACCAGTGCCCCTATTGGATGCAGATATAAGCATGTTACAAAGCCCTATACAGAACGGGCGCGCGGATGTGCTTGCCAGGCGCAGTGCGTCCCCGACGCCCGCCGATCTGGCGCTGACCGTGCGCGACCGGCGCTTTACTCGCAATCCGACGGATTTGCGCTGGTGGCTCTCTGGCGACCCGATCGGCAGCGCCTGGTTTGCAGTGCTGTCGGCTACCTTTCCACGCGGCGAGGCGTTCTTCGTGGAGTCGGTCAAAGCCTACCGCGAAGATGTGCCGCCCGAGCTGGCGCAGGCGATACGCGCCTTCATCACGCAGGAAATCAATCACACGCGCGAACATCTGGCGCTAAACCGGGCGATGCACGAGGCTGGTTACGATCTTGCCCTGACTGCCGCCAATGTCGATCGATTACTGGCGCTGGCCAAGGACAGGCAGCCCATTTTCAATCTGGCCGCGACCGCCGCGCTTGAACATTTTACCGCCATCGTCGCGCACGAGCTATTGGCGGACCCGGCCTATCTCGTGGGTAGCGATCCGCAGATCGCGGCATTGTGGCGCTGGCATGCGATTGAGGAAATCGAGCACAAGGGCGTAGCCTACGACCTCTGGCTGCACGCCACGCGAGACTGGAGCCGATGGCGGCGCTGGCGCGTCAAGACGGTGACGATGGTGGCGATTACCAACCGGTTCGTCAGCTATCGCTGCAAGGAGACGCTCGACCTGCTGGCGCAGGAAGGACTGACCGGCTGGCGAACGAAGCTGCGGCTGGCGAATTATCTGCTGCGCCGGCCCGGTATCCTGCGCAAGGCTCTTCCGGTATGGCTGGCATGGTTCCGGCCCGGCTTTCACCCCTGGCAGATCGACGACCGGGCGCTGATCGTCAGCGCCGAACGGGAATTTCCCGCGGGCGTGTGTTCAGGCCCTGCGCCTGGTCAGGCAGCGTATCTGGCGTAGCCGCCAGCATCGCCCGGCTCACCCAGATCGCGGCGATGGATCAGCGATTCGGCCAGCACCCCGCGCGCGGGGCACAGGCGCCGGCATGTCTCGCCGGTGGCGTAGAACCCCAGCTTGTTCAATACCCGGCTCGATGCAGGATTATCGGCAAAATGAATTGCCGTGATCCAGCGATGGCCCAATGTGCGGGCCAGGCCGAGCACGGCCCGTCCGGCCTCCGTAGCATAGCCCAGGCGCCAGTATGCGGGCGCAAGCCAATAGGCCAGTTCGGCACCATGAGCGCCGCACAGCAGACCGATACAGCCGATCAATCGCGCTCCGCCCTCTATGGGCCCATCGCTTTTGGGTAATGTCATCACGAATTGCGGAAAGCGCCTGACCGACGGAGCACCCGGAGCCGGTGCGGACTGGGCTGGAAACTCAAGCTGCCGCACTACCGTCCAGTCATCGATTCGCCCGCGCAATTCCGCCCCATCCTCGGACCATCCGGGTCTGAGAAACAGCCTGTCGCTGCGGATAAACATACCGTGTCTCCATTCTTACCCGCCTGCGCGATCTGGTAGGCGCGGGCGGTGACAGACAGGTTACGCTTTGCGGCGATGCGCCCCGAACTTGCGTCGCAGCGGAAAACGGCATTCGGTGGCGGGATGTTTGCGGCAGACATGGCAAAAGGGAGACAGGCTGCTGCCCCTCTCCTCATTCGCCCGTCTATACGCGGTTACGGCGGGGCCACCCCGCAGGACAGCCCGAATGCCCGACCGTGTTACTCGGCGGCTTGAGCAGCTACGTCGACCGACACATACTTGCGGCCAAGCTTGCCCTGATGAAAGCGCACGCGGCCTACACTGAGCGAGAACAGCGTGTGATCCTTGCCGATCCCGACATTGACGCCCGGATAGACGCGAGTACCGCGCTGGCGGATAATGATGTTACCGCCGATGACGTTTTCGCCGCCGAACTTCTTCACGCCGAGACGACGGCCGGCCGAATCGCGACCATTGCGCGAGGAGCCGCCTGCTTTCTTGTGTGCCATTGCAAATTCTCCCGAATCAGGCGCCGACGGCCAGGATGCGCAGCAGGGTTATGTGCTGGCGATGGCCATTCTTGCGACGATAATTATGGCGGCGACGCTTCTTGAACACAATCACCTTCTCGCTCTTCGCCTGGGCGATGATTTCGGCCGAAACCGTCACCGAACCGACGTCGGCGATGGCCCCGTCCGCTACCGCGAGCAGGACATCGCCCAGCGTGATCTTGTCACCGGCTTCACCAGCGAGCCGTTCAACCGCGATCTTGTCTCCGGCGGTAACCCGGTACTGCTTGCCGCCCGTGCGCACGACTGCGAACATTTTCAACTATCCAATCAAATGACTTGTCGTGCCAACCCGGCATCCACAAGGACACCAGGGCAACCCGCCCGGCCCATCCGCCGCGTCGGGCAGGGGCCGTGAGAAGCAGCGCCGTTAGGGGAAGCTGCGGCTGCTGTCAACGCGGCTATGCGCCGCAGCACGGGATACGCCGCCGTTCCATCCGGCTGGAAATCGCTCTATGACACGGTAATGCCGCGCCAGCCCATTCTCTCCGCCCGTATCGCAATTGTGCCCGCCGTGCTGTTCATCGGTTGTGCGATGAATGGGTGTTCGGGCGGCGGCGGCTCCTATCCGTCGCTGGCGAGTCGGCCAGTCGAGCGGCTGAACTACGCTGCGCCACCGGTCGGCCGCGATTCGCTTCATCCCGCGGCCCCCGTTCCCAGCGCGACGCCGTCCGCGGATCTCGCAGCCCGGCTAGCCGAACTGGTGAAACAGGCTAAAGGCGCGCGTCGCGACTTTGCCGGCCAGCAGGCTGGTGCCGAACGATTGGTGGGAGCCGCCGGTGCCGCTCCCACCGGCACCGAGGCATGGGCGCGCGCTACCCAGGTCCTGTCGGCCATGGAATCGGCGCGATCGCTAACCGCGCAGCCGTTGGCGGACCTCGACCGGCTGGAGATCGACGATCGTCTTGCTCATCGCGCCAGAATCGGCCCGGACGGTGACCAGCCCTCACGCCCGGATGCTGCTGCGATTGCCCAGGCGCGTACCACGGTGGCCACGCTGGTGACGGAAGAAGATACGATACTGGCCAGGCTCGACGGGCGGCTGGCGCGTTAAGCCCAGCGCGCCAGATCGACGTGATCCTGCGCGCGCGGTTCGATCCAGCGCCATTCACCGGCGGATTTTTCGCGCTTCCAGAACCAGCTTTCGCTTTTCAGGTGATCCATGGTGAAATCGGCAGCGGCAAAGGCATCGCGGCGATGGCGCGCGGCGGCAGCTACGAATACGATGGGCCTGCCTGGCAAAAGTACCCCGGTACGGTGAACGACCAATAGCCCAACCAGTGTCCAGCGTGTCGCAGCCTGCTGCGCCAGCGCCTGTATCCCGGCCAGCGTCAACGGTGCGAAGTACCGCAGTTCCAGCGCCTCGATTCCGTCTTCGACGCGGACCTGCCCCAGGAAGCTGACGATGCCGCCCGCCCCGCCATGAATTGCGGCAAATTCCGCCAGCTCGGCGGCCGGGTCGAGATCCATGGTCGTCAAGCGCACGTCGGGTACGACATCGCTCACGGCTCAGCCCCCGCTGACCGGCGGCAGAAAGGCCAGTTCGTCCGCTACCGCGACGATCCGATCACGATCCGCGCATAGTACGCCGTTGATCGCCAGGCGGATGCGCGGATCGGCGACCGCGCCGGCCAGGTCCAGCGGCAGGCGCGCAATCACGTCGGCCAGCAATTCCGGCCGCGACAGCGGCAAATGCATTTCAGCCGCGCCGGCGATGTCTTCCAGCCGTCCCAGGAACAACAGCCGCGCCATGTCAGCCGCCGGTCATCGACATATGCCGCGCCAGCGCGGGCGCGGCTCCGGACCTGTCGATGACGAAATTGTGCCGCAACGGCTTGATTCGCATCGCCGTGTCCAGCGCCTCGGACAGTGCCACCTCGGGTACGGCAGATCGCAACGCCCCGCGCAGGTCGACCTGTTCGGCGCCGCCGAGGCAGGCAAACAGCTGGCCGGTCGCGGTCACCCGGATACGGTTGCAGCCATCGCAGAAATTGTTCGTCAGCGGCGTGATCAGGCCCAGTTGCCCGCCGGTTTCGGCCACGGTGAAATAGCGCGCCGGGCCGCCGCTGCGATAATCACTGGGGGAGAGCGTCCACTGCTGCTCCAGCCGGTCGCGCACCACCGACAGCGGCAGGTAATGGTCGAAACGGTCTTCTTCGACCTCGCCCAGCGGCATCACTTCGATCAGCGTGATCGCACAACCCTGGTCATGCGCCCAGGCGATCAGATCGGGCAGTTCCGCTTCGTTCAGGCCCTTGAGCGCGACGGTGTTGATCTTGACGGCCAGCCCGGCCGCCCTCGCCGCCGCGATTCCTGCGAGCACTTGCGGCAGCGAATCGCGCCGGGCCAGCCTGGCAAAGCCCGCGCGATCGATCGTATCGAGTGAAACGTTGATTCGCTTTATCCCGGCGGCGGCGAGGTCGTCGGCGAATTCGGCAAGCCGCGTGCCATTGGTCGTCATCGTCAGCTCGTCCAGTCGACCATGCCCGTCATCGACGCCCAGTCGGCGTCCCAGCGCCCGAACCAGGTCGATCATGTCGCGGCGCACCAGCGGCTCGCCCCCGGTCAGCCTGATCTTGGTGATGCCCCGCGCGATGAAGCCCAGCGCGAGTTCATGCAGTTCTTCCAGCGTGAGCACTTCGGCACGGGGGAGGAAAATCTGCCGCTCGGGCATGCAATAGGTACAGCGCAGATCGCAGCGATCGGTGACCGACAACCGCAGATAGGTAATTTTTCGTTGAAACTGGTCGACGAGTGGGGCCGGAACATTCATCTGCGACAATCTATCATTTCCTGCAATTTTTGCCAGCCCGCCGATTCAAGATGACCTTTCAAGCACTGGCGGCAGATACGGTTCCACCAAAGGCAGATATTGCCCGGTAACTCCCGGTGCACCGGCAAGATAGGTATCGGCAGCGGCGATTGCATCCTCGTCCGCGCCGGCCACGGCATTGATCCGCACCGGCGCCAGACGCCGGGCCAAGCCCTGCACCACAGCCAGGCGCCAGGCGCGATGGGTGTGATCGGCCGGACCGAACACCAATGTCAGCGCAGTCTCGCCGGCGGAGGCGATGCGGGGCAGGAATTCGGCATGGAAACGCAAGGCGGCGGTCAGCGGCTCGTCAGGCAATTGTCCGACCCGCAGCAAAGCCATCAGCGGCGATCTCGCGTCAGCGTCATGCCTATCGATTCGCCCTTCTCGCTGATTGCCAGCTTGATGATCTTTACCGTGACCGATTCGACCCGCGGGTCCGAAACCAACAGCGTCTCGCAGATATGCTCGCCCACCGCTTCGATCAGCTTGAAATGCACCCCCGTCGGCAACGCCGCGGTCGCGGCGAATTTCAGATCCATATAGTTCTTGGAAGCGATCAGCGGGGTGTCCGGCCGATAGCGATCGGCCACGCGCAACTTCGCCGCGATCGAGATCCGCAGGGGCTGCGGTTGACCGGTCTCTTCCGAGTAGATGCCGGTGAGAACATCGACTTCCAGATCGGCAATCTCGAGGATCAGGCTATCGGCCAAGCAGCATTTCCCCGGATTTAAAGCACGCCCGATGCCATTTCACGAGGGGAAAGTCCAGCCGGGGGGGGGGAGGTGCCGAAATGACATTCGCCACCCTTGCCACATTATTTGAGAAAATTCCCAAGCCCCCCGGGGCTTCAGGCCGCAGAAGGTCCGCGGTTATTGGATCGTATGCAGTGATTTGATAATCTCTTCAGCATATTTTCCGTCACAACTGTAGTGATACCAGGATAATGTAATTTATTATTACAACAGATATCGCACAATATATCGAAAAATGTATTTTTTTCGCATATGTCATTTCAATTATAACCGGTATTATAATATATATTGTTGGTTTATCCCATTTTTTTATTGTGGCATGGTTCGTGCTTACAAACTGCTGACAGGGGTCACGCAATCATTTTCGCTATCGCGATAATGATCGGGTAAATACAAATGAAACTATGTAATTGTATCAGAGCAATCACGGTCGCGGGCGTGGCCCTTGCCGTATCCATCGCCAAGGCCGAGGCAAAGCAACTGACGGCTGCTGAAATCCTGTCCAGCTTCAATCTAGTCACTAACGGCAATGTCACTACTCAATCGGATATCGAAGGTTCGGCGGTCATCGGCGGAAACCTCTACGGGGCCACCTTCTTCAACTCCAACGCGCCGATCAGTCCTTCGATTTCCCTCTATGGAACGCTTGGCAACGGCGATAGCGGCGGCAGCATCTCCTACTGCGGCACGATTGCGGCGGGGCCGATCAACTTCAATGGCGGAGGGACGCAAAAGCCCGCGCCGACCACTTCGCTGACATCCTGCACCGCGACGCTGAACCAGCTTTCCAGCACTCTCGTCGCGTTTCCCGTCCCCGCCGGCGCAAGCATCGTCAATGGCACCTTCACCGCCCCCGCCGGCGCAACCGGCCTGGTGGTGTTCGATATCAGCGGCTCCACACTGAGCAGCGCCCTGCAAAACTACCAGATTACGTTCAGCGGCGGCAGCGGCGTGACCGACTACATCATCAACGTCACCGGCGACTTTGTCGAATCGAGCAGCACCAGCTTCAATACGGCCGAGGAGAACGCGCTGTTCAATTTCACCACCGCCACGACCGTCAGCCTGGGTAACTGGAAGACCTCGGTCCTCGCGCCCCTTGCCAACCTCACTATCCAGAATGGCTACGTCGCCGACTCGGTCTATGCGGCCAGCTTTTCAGGCGGCGGCCAGATTCATAACGATAACCTCTATAACGGGGCGTTGCCCAGCACTGCGCCGATTCCCGAAGTATCCACCTGGGCGATGATGCTGGTCGGCTTCGGGCTGCTAGGCTACGCGATGCGCAAGCGGACAACGCATATCGCGGTTGCCTACGCCTGATTCGACGACGCGACCCAGGCGCCGCCTGCCGAAAGCGGTCGGCGCTGCCATTTTCCAGCCCTGGTAAATCAATCATTCCGCCAGCGGGCAAAAATCGCGGTCGGCAACAGCCGCGCGCCTTCGCCGGCTTCGCGCATCGCCAGTTCGCCATGCTCGACCGTGCCGGGCAGGCCTGCAAAGACCTCGTCCAGCAGTCCGGCAAGAGCCAGTGACGACATTCTTACTGCATAGACCGTCAGGAACAGGAACCGGCTGTCGGCATCCAGCAACCGGCGGCAATCGGCAACCAGCGCGGGCAGATGCTCTTCCAGCCGCCACATTTCGTTATCCGGGCCGCGCCCGAATTTCGGCGGATCGAGGATGATGCCATCATAACGCTTGCCACGCCGGACTTCGCGGGCAGTGAATTTGGCGGCGTCGTCGACGATCCAGCGGATCGGTCGATTGGCCACACCCGACAGTTCGGCATTGACGCGGGCCTGCGCCACCGATTTTTTCGACGCATCGACGTGGGTAACCGGCCCATGCGCGCTGAGCGACAGCGTGCCCACGCCGGTATAGCCAAACAGGTTGAGCGTGGCGGCATCGTTGCGGGCGCCGAGTTGCTCGCCCATCCAGTCCCACACCGGGGCCATGTCGGGAAAAAAACCGAGGTGGCGGAACGGCGTGCATTGCGCGGTGAAACGCACGTCACCGCGCGCCAATGGCCAGCCCCCCTCCGGCACCGGCTGGGCAAACACCCAGCGGCCGCCGCCGTCGTCATCCGAGCCAGGCACGAATTCGCCATGCGCCGACCATTCAGCCAAACGCGGGCGCCACAAGGCCTGCGGTTCGGGGCGGATGAAATACCACGCGCCATAGCGTTCGAGCTTGCGGCCATGGCCCGAATCGACCAGCCCATAGTCGTCCCAGCCGTCCCCGGCGAGGATCAGCGGCGAACCGGACACGCTGGCCATTCGCTGCGAATTCAGCGGCGCGGCGCAGCGTGCGCGGTGATATAGTCGGTAACCTCGGCATATTCGCCGACCATGTCGACGCAGCGTTCCTCGCGCTCGAACAGATTGCCGACGCGCAGCGGCAGCGGCGGGCGCTGGCCGGTGGCGCGCTCGACCGCGGCCGAAAACTTGGCGGGATGCGCGGTGGCCAGCGTAATCACCGGGATCGCGCGATCGATCCCGGCGGTCCGCGCGGCATGCAGCGCGATCGCGGTGTGCGGATCTACCAATTCGCCAGCCCGCTGCCACGCCCAGCCGATCGCCTGCGACATATCGTGAGCATCGGCGCGGGCGGCGGAAAACAGCGTCGCCGCGCCGGCGCGCTGGGCATTGGTCAACTGCATTGCCTTGGTGCGCTCGAAGCCGGCCATTTGCTGCGCCAGCACCGGTCCGTCGCGGCCATTGAGGTCGAACAACAGGCGCTCGAAATTGGACGACACCTGGATATCCATCGACGGTGCCGCCGTCGCGGTGACCGTGCCGGTGCTGTAATCGCCGCTGGTCAGGGCGCGATAGAGGATGTCGTTGACGTTGGTCGCGACGATCAGCCGTGCGATCGGCAGCCCCATCTGCGCCGCGACATAACCCGCAAAAGCGTCGCCGAAATTTCCGGTCGGCACCGAAAATGCGACGGGACGATGCGGTGCGCCCAATTGCAGGCCGGCGGCGAAATAATAGACCACCTGCGCCATCAACCGCGCCCAGTTGATCGAGTTTACCGCGCCGATATTGAAGCGCCCGGTCAGCGCAGGATCGCCGAACATCCGCTTCACCATGGCCTGGGCATCGTCGAAAGTGCCGGAAATCGCTATGTTGTGGACATTGGGCGCCAGCACCGTGGTCATCTGGCGGCGCTGCACATCGCTGATCCGACCCCTGGGATGCAGCATGAAGACATCGACCTTCACCCGCCCCGCCAATGCATCGATCGCGGCCGATCCGGTATCGCCCGAAGTCGCGCCGACGATGGTCAGGTTCTGGTCGTCACGCGCCAGGAATTCTTCGAAGAACAACCCCAGCAACTGCAAGGCAACGTCCTTGAATGCCAGCGTCGGGCCGTGGAACAGTTCGAGCAACCAGTTCTGCTCGTCGAGCTGGCGCAGCGGCGTGACCGCGACATGCGCGAAGCGACCATAGGCGGCATGGGTCAGCTCGCGCAGCCGCTCGGGGCTCAGGCTGGTGCCGACGAACGACTGCATGATGCGCGCGGCCAGTTCGGCATAGGGCAGGCCGGCAAACGCGGCGATCTCGGCGTGCGAAAAGCGCGGCCATTCGCGTGGCAGGTAAAGCCCGCCGTCACTGGCCAGTCCCGCCAGCGTCGCGCCTTCGAAATTGAGCGCGGCGGCATGCCCTCGGGTGCTGATATATTCCATCAATTGTCCTGTGGTTTGGCCGGTGTCAGCAAGGCCAAAGGCCTGCGGTTAGCGAGAGCGGGGGCGGGACGCAAGCCGCAGGCGCTGGTTGCCGGGGTCGAGCGTCGATGACTTGCCCGGCTATGGCCTTGATAAGGAGCGATCCATCATACGCCCGATGCACTGGCATGCGACACCGTCGCGATGTAGTTGAGCGATGCGTCACGGGCAAGATGCAGGCCCTTCCCGGGCGACCAGGCGATGCCTTGCGGAGCGCTCATGGTCAATCCGGCGCCGGCCAGCAGCTCGGCAAACTCCGGCGGGGTGACGAAATCCTGCCAATGATGCGTGCCGCGCGGGATCTTGCCCAGCCGTTCGGCGCCCTCCACCACCAGCAGCCGGGACAGCGCGGTGCGGTTAGGCGTCGAGACGATCATCAGCCCGCCCGGCGCCAGCGCCGCCGCGAGCGCGCGGACGAATGCGGGCTTGTCGGCGACATGCTCGATCACCTCCAGCGCGCAGACCAGGTCGAACCCGGCCAGGGCCATTTCCGCCACATCCCCACAGCGATAATCGATCGCCAGCCCACTACCGTCCGCATGCGCCTGCGCCGCCGAGACATTCTCCAGCGCGGCGTCCACTCCGGTCACCATCGCGCCCAGTCGGGCCAGCGGCTCGCACAACAATCCTGCGCCACAGCCGACATCGAGCACGCGCCGGCCCGCCAGCGGCTTCAGCGCCCGGGCGTCCTCGTGCCAATGCGCGTCCACGGCCTGCCGGATAAAGCCCAGCCGCACCGGGTTGAGTCGGTGCAGCATCGCGGAAGAGCCCTTTGGATCCCACCATTCAGCGGCCAAGGCACCGAAATGTGCTGCCTCGCCGGGGCGGATCGTGGCTGGCGCAGAGACGGGAAAAGTTGCATTGCTCATACGCCATCCCTAAAGCGCCCCCGCCGCGCGGTCGAGGGGCCGCGCGTTTCTTTTCATCCATTTGGCTGGAGCAAATACCGTGGCCCGCATCGTGATGAAATTCGGCGGCACGTCGATGGCCGGCACCGAACGCATCCGCCGCGTGGCGCAACTGGTGCGCCGCCAGCAGGCCGCCGGGCACGAAGTCGCGGTGGTGGTATCGGCGATGTCGGGCGAAACCGACCGGCTGGTCAATTTCTGCCGCGAGGCGCAGGCGCTGTACGATCCTGCCGAATACGACGTGGTGGTGGCCGCGGGCGAGCAGGTCACCAGCGGGTTGCTCGCGCTGCATTTGCAGGCATTGGGCAGCAGGGCGCGCAGTTGGCTCGGCTGGCAACTGCCGTTGCGGACCGATGACGCCCATGCCAGCGCCCGCATCGAAACCATCGATTCGGATGCGCTGCTCGCCAGCCTGGCCACAGGCGAGATCGCGGTGATTCCCGGATTCCAGGGTCTGACCCGCGATGGCCGCATTACCACGCTGGGGCGCGGCGGCTCGGATACCTCGGCGGTTGCGGTGGCGGCGGCGATCAAGGCCGATCGCTGCGACATCTATACCGATGTCGACGGCGTCTATACCACCGACCCGCGCATCGTCGCCAAGGCGCGCAAGCTCAAGCACGTCACCTATGAAGAAATGCTCGAACTGGCGAGCGTCGGCTCGAAGGTGCTGCAAACGCGCTCGGTATCGCTGGCGATGAAGGAAGGCGTGCGCGTCCAGGTGCTGTCGTCGTTCATCGACGACGATGCGCCTTCCGCCGACACGCTGCCCGGCACGATGATAGTCAGCGAAGATGAACTTGCGAAACTGGGAGGACTAGACATGGAAAGCCAGCTCATCACCGGCATCGCCGCCGACAAGAACGAGGCGAAGGTCACGCTGACCCGCATCGCCGACCGCCCCGGCGCGGTCGCCGCGATCTTTGGCCCGTTGGCCGCTGCCAATATCAACGTCGACATGATTATCCAGAATATCGCCAAGGATGTCCCCGAGACCGACGTCACCTTCACCGTCCCCGCCGCCGACCTGCCGCGCACCCAGGCGCTGCTGGAGCAGCACAAGGACAAGATCGGCTATTACCGGATCATCGCTAACGGCAAGGTCGCGAAAATCAGCGTCGTCGGAGTCGGCATGCGCAGCCACGCCGGTGTCGCGGCAACGATGTTCAAGACCCTGGCCGACCGCGGGATCAACATCCAGGCGATCTCGACCAGCGAGATCAAGGTGTCGGTGCTGATCGACGAGGACGAAACCGAGCTGGCGGTGCGTGTGCTGCACACGGCATATGGTCTGGACGCGGAGTGAGCGCCTGCTGGCATTACCTTTGTTGAGCCACTATAGGCGCCAGTCCACACCGCGTAATTCGGCATAGCCAAGAGACACCCGTGACCCATAACACCAAGGTATTGATGACGCGCGGCAGCGCTTTCCTGGGCAGCGAATATGCTATCCTGTGCGGCGCGATGAGCTGGGTTTCGGAACGTAACCTGGTGGCGGCGATCAGCAATGCCGGGGCGTTCGGGGTGATCGCCTGCGGGGCAATGACGCCAGACCTGCTCGATGCCGAGATTACCGCGACGCGGGCGCTGACGACGCGGCCGTTCGGCGTCAACCTCATCACCATGCATCCGCAGCTGGTCGAATTGATCGCGGTTTGCGCAGCCCACCACGTCAGCCATGTCGTGCTCGCGGGCGGTATTCCGCCCAAGGGCAGCATCGAAGCGCTCAAGGCGGCGGGGGCCAAGGTGATCTGCATCCCGCCGACGCTGGCGCTGGCTAAGAAGTACCTGCGTTCGGGCGCGGACGCGCTGGTGATCGAGGGGTCCGAGGCGGGCGGGCATATCGGCCCGGTTTCAACCGGCGTGCTGGCGCAGGAAATCCTGCCGACGCTGGGCGGCGAGGCTTTGATATTCGTGGCCGGGGGGATCGGGCGGGGCGAGGCGATTGCCGGCTACATGGAAATGGGCGCCGCAGGGGTGCAACTGGGCACGCGTTTCGCCTGCGCCAGCGAGAGCATCGCCCATCCCGCGTTCAAGAAGGCGTTCTTCCGTGCGTCTGCCCGCGAAGCAGTCGCCAGCGTCCAGGTCGATCCGCGCCTGCCGGTGATCCCGGTGCGCGCGCTGAAAAACAAGGGCACCGAAGAATTCACCGCCAAGCAGGTTGAAGTGGCCAAGCTGCTCGACGCCGGCCTGGTCGACATGGGCGAGGCGCAATTGCTGATCGAGCGGTTCTGGGCGGGAGCACTGCGCCGCGCGGTGATCGATGGCGATGTCGAGTCGGGATCGGTGATGGCCGGCCAGTCGGTGGGCATGGTCACTAAAGAAGAACCCGTCGCCGACATCGTCGCTGAACTGGTCAGCGAATGCGAAGCGGCGCTGGGCAAGCGGCTGGTTGCCGCCTGAAACTTTTGTGGTCGCATCGGCATGCCAAACCGGGCCAAGCCAAAACCGATACCCCTTTTAGGCGCTTTTAGGCGATTGCCTAATCCGCGAAAACAAGCTCGCTGCGGCTCAATTTATCGATGACTTCCTCCAGCGGCTCGATCACGGTAACGCTGCGCCCTTCGCCAAAGCGGATGCGGGTGCCGTCGGTGACTGGCGAGATGAAGGTGACTTGCGCGGCATTGATGGCAGTGATCACGCGATCGACGCTGGTAAGCTTCACGTACATGACAGGCTCTCCTCGTTTTGGTCGATCAGGGTAACCCTTTCGCCACAGGATGCCAGCCGTAGTTGTGAGTGCGGGAAGACGGTGACCGCCGTGCGCCTGGCTTGGCGCGAACCGGCTTCGGCGTTGCCGACCCCGGTCGCCGAAGCGATCATGGGGTTGATCCCCAGACGGTGTGCTGGTTTGCCTGGTCTTATTGATTTTCCGTCTTTATTCGCGCGACATTGCGCTCGGTCAGTCCGCCAAACAGAACGCTCTGCCACATTCGCAACAGCCGTCATCCCGGACTTGATCGCAGATTAACCTGACTAATCAATGATATGGTGGCTGGCCTAACCCTGACCGCCCTTAAATCCTGATGATTTTGGGATCCACGTCCATTTGGAACGATCTCGCCCGTGGAGTATTGCACATTCCAGTCGCTTTTGGCCACCATGGAGACTGCAAAATGCAAGCCAAATCCCTTTTTCTGGCAGCCGCCCTGATTGCCCTGCCAGCCGCGTCGGCCTTCGCCCAATCTGCGGCGGACCAGTCGGCACCGACACAAAGTTCCTCGGCAGCCCCTGCCCCCGACGACGCCAGCCAGCCGAGTTCTGCCCAGTCCAGCCCTGGCCAGTCCAGCGCCGCCCAGCAAAGCCCGGACGCAGCGGCTGCAACGCCTGGTCCGGTGACGCTCGCCGACCTGAAACCGAATGCCGTTGTTTACGACGCATCCGGAGCGAAGGTCGGGACGATCGAGTCGGTCACCAGCGGTGGCGCAGTCGTCTCGACCGGAACCGCGCGCGCACAGCTTCCTCCGGCATCGTTTGCCAAAAACGCCCAGGGTCTGGTGATCGGCATGACCAAGGTCCAGCTCGAAGCCGCCGTGGCGAAGGCGACCGTGCCCAAGTCCTGAGCGACGGTACTGCTGCGCCCTTGCATAGCGCGGGGTGTTCAAGCTAGGCGAACATGAACAGGGACCGGGAGCCTTGGCTCCCGGTCCCTATTTTCATACGTCTGAGGCAGCCATGGCCAGCAAACACGAACCGATCAGCGCCCGCTCATGGTTGTTTGTGCCCGGCGACAGCGAAAAGAAGATGGCCAAGGCGCTGGCCTCGGCTGCCGACATCGTCCTGATCGATCTGGAAGACGCCATCGCGCCGGAGAACAAGCAACTTGCGCGCGGCATGGTCCATGACTTCGTCGCCGCCCACCCTGACGGGCGCGGTCGCTTGTGGGTGCGGATCAATCCGTTCGATGGCCCGTACACGCTGCGCGACCTGGCCGCGATCATGCCGGCACGGCCCGGCGGAATCATGCTGCCCAAGGTCCATGGCCGCGCCGATGTGGAAAAGCTCGACCATTGCCTGTCGGCGCTGGAAGTCGCGAATGGCATCGACGAAGGCACGACCCCGGTGATCGTCTTGATTACCGAGACCGCCGAGGCGATGTTCCATACCGGCGACTACAAGAACGCACCGCGCGTGGTCGCACTGACCTGGGGAGCGGAAGACCTGGCCGACTCGATCGGCGCCAGTTCCAACCGCACTGTCGACGGTGGCTACAGCTTTACCTATGAGCTGGCGCGCAGCCTGACCGTGCTAGGTGCCGCCGCCGCCGGGGTCACCGCGATTGAAACCATTTCCGCCGATTTCAAGGATTTGGATGCGCTACGTGTCCGCGCCGAGGGCGTACGCCGCGACGGTTTCGGCGGTATGCTGGCGATCCACCCGGCGCAGATCGAAATCATCAATCGCGCCTTCACCCCGACCGATCAGGAAATCGCCGATGCCCGCGAAGTAGTGACGATCTTTGCCGCCAATCCCGGCGTCGGCGCGATCGGATACAAGGGTGCCATGCTCGACCGGCCATACCTCAGCCGCGCCCAGCGCCTGCTCAGGCTCGCGGGGGCGACGTGACGCCGGGAAATGCCAATCGCTGGTCGAACGCAGCCGCCGCCTGATCGCCATTGCCCATCCCGACTTTCGCGAAGATCTGGGCTAGACCGCGCATACCATCCAGCAACGAGGTTTCTGATGCCCCAGCCAGACTCCGATGAAGCCGTCCTGTTCCACGTCCGACCGGACGGTATCGCCATCATTACCATCAACCGGCCCGAACAGCACAACGCGCTCAACGCTGAAGTACGCCACGCCCTCACGCACGCCTGGCGCCATTTCGAAGCCGACCCGGCACTGCGCATCGCGATCCTGACCGGCGCCGGCGACAAGGCGTTTTGCGCGGGCGGCGATCTCGAGGAAATGGTCGAAACCGGCATGCGCGTGCCGCCGCGCGACTTCGTCCCGGTGCCATACGACACGATCGAACTGACCAAGCCGACCATTGCCGCGGTTAACGGCGATGCCCTCGCAGGCGGCTGGCTGGTCGCGCAATCCTGCGATCTCTGTGTCGCATCGACCACTGCGCGCTTTGCCATCACCGAGGTCAAGGTCGGTCGCGGCTCGCCCTGGGCGGCGCCATTGATCCACATGATCCCGCAGCGCATAATGATGGAAATCATCCTGACCGGACAGCCGATTACCGCGCAACGCGCCTATGACATAGGGCTGGTCAACCGCCTGGCCGAGCCGGCCGACCTGATCGACACCGCCATCGCGCTTGCGCAGGAGGTATTGGAAGGCGCGCCGTTGTCGGTGAAGGCCGGGCGCGAGACGGTGATGCTGGCGACGGAAATGGGGCGCACCGGCGCGTTGATGGCCGCCCGCGCCGCCCATCAATACGCCTACTGCAGCGCAGACGCGCAGGAAGGCCCGCGGGCTTTCCTGGAAAAGCGCAAGCCGCAATGGCGGGGAGCCTGAACGAACTGCCGGACCATGTTTGAGTGGAAAGGCTTCGGGTCATCGCTTATGACGCTGGTAACCGCCCACACTGGGCAAGCTGTGGAGAACGCATGAAATTCAAGATATTTGCCGCCGGCTTGCTGAGCCTTGCGATCGCCGCCCCGGTCTCGGCGCAAAGCGTGCCCGATGACATGCGCTGCTTCATCCTCAGCAATTTTTTCGCAAAATCCGATAAAGACCCCAAACGGCGCATGCTGGCCGCGCAAGCCACGATTTTCTACCTGGGACGGCTGGATGGCAGGGCAGACTCCAAGGCCATCGTCACCGGCCTGCACAGCCAGATCGACCCCAAGACCGCCGGCCCGCTGATGACCGCCTGCGCCCAGCACCTGGGCCATGCCGAACAGAATATGCAGGCGACGATCAGGGCGCAAGCACCGCCGCCGCCAGCGGCGCCAGCCAAGCATTAAGATGATCGATGCTTGAAACTGGGCAATATTAACGCCTTGTGGTATCTTGCGCTCAAGGCGGCTCTGTCCGGCATCCTTATCGCGGCGATTTCCGAGGTAGCAAAACGCTATCCCGGAATCGGCGCGCTGATCGCCTCGCTGCCGCTGGTCTCGGTCCTGGGCATGATCTGGCTGTGGCACGATCGCCCCGACCCGGCCAACATGGCCGCGCACGCCGAGGCGACCTTCTGGTTCGTGCTGCCGTCGCTACCGATGTTCCTGCTGATACCGTTGCTGCTTCGCCACGGGATCAGCTTCTGGGTCGCGCTGGTGGCCGGCTGCGCGCTGACGATTGCGTTGTATACCGCGATGACGTGGTTTGGGCCGCGGTTAGGACTCAGGCTTTAATCCCGGCCCCCAGTCTGACTCCGGTCACGCCGCCGAGATCGCCTTTTCGATATCAGCCACCGAATGCTGGGTCAGGTCCTTCGCAATCTCGCCGACCAGTACCGCGGACAGCACCTTGTGATAATGCTTGCGTAATTCGCCGAGCGTCCGCGGCGCGGCGATGATAACCAATCCGGGGAGCTTGCCCCCAAGCGCCTGCTTGTTCAGCACCTCGGCAATCCCGGCGGCAAAGCCGTCCTCATCCTGCTGGGTGTCCGAATGGTTGGCGGAACTGCTGGAATGGCGATGGCCCGATCCTGCGTTATGTTCATCGATTTTCGGCGAATCCATCGCAGTAAGCTTGATCGCGCCAGCCTCCCCGCCATTGGTAAACATATTGATTTTTGCGCCGTCCGCCACGGCGACGATTGCTCCTTTTGGAAGCTCCATGAAATCCAGTCCTTATCTTTCTTGAAGAGACGATCGTTTGCGGTCGAACCATTCGACCCAGCCTTTATCGTTGCCCCGCCAGGAGCAAATGATCGCAGGCGACTATCGTTCCACGTTCCAGCCCGCGGCGAGGGCGCAGCTATTGCCACGACCATGTCCCTGGTCGCCTGGCGGCGGATCATCGCGAGGCTTGCGGCCAGTGGCAGCTTTAGAAATAGGGATCTGCGCTCAATCGCTGGGACACCCACCATAGATTGCCCGCCGGGTCCCGCACGCCGCCCTGACGATCGCCATAGGGCATATCGGCGACGTCCATGATCTTTTCGGCTCCTGCCCGTTCGGCTTGCGCCATCGCCGCGTCGGCATCAGCCACATACAGGTACAGCGCCGCCAAAGTCGCCGGAAACTGCAGCGAGGCTTCGCTCACCATGATCGTGGCGGTGTCGAACCGCAACTGGCAGTTGCCGATGCGCCCATTCGCGTCCGCACTTCTGCCGAGCTCGCGAGCCCCGAAAGCGGCTTCGAGAAAGCTGACGTACTCGGCGGCGCCATCGACGAATAGATACGGCGTCACCACGGCAAATCCTTCGGGAACATGCATTGGATTCTCCTTTATACCCGCTGCTACGCTGACGGTTTCCGATCAATGAATCCAGCGATCCTGCTGCGCTTGGCTATTCCACATAATGCCCGGTGGTCTTCGCGGCGATTTCCGCCCCGGTCACCCCCGGCGCGCATTCCATCAGCCGGAATGGCGAAGCATGATCCGGCCGCTGGAACAGCGCCAGGTCGGTGATGATCATATCGACGACATTGCGCCCGGTCAGCGGCAGGGTGCAGGCGGGGATGAACTTGGGGCTGCCGTCCTTGGCGTTGTGTTCCATCACGACGATGATCTTCTTGACCCCGGCAACCAGGTCCATTGCCCCGCCCATGCCCTTGATCATCTTGCCGGGGATCATCCAGTTGGCGATGTCGCCGTTTTCGGCCACTTCCATCGCGCCCAGTACGGTCAGGTCGATCTTGCCGCCACGGATCATCGCAAAGCTCGCCGCGCTGTCGAAATAGGCCGAATATGGCAGTTCGCTGATGGTCTGCTTGCCGGCGTTGATGAGGTCGGCATCCTCCTCGCCGGCATAAGGAAACGGTCCGATGCCGAGCATGCCGTTTTCGGACTGCAACGTCACCGTCACCCCAGCGGGGATGTGATTGGCGACCAGCGTCGGAATGCCGATACCCAGGTTCACATAAAAGCCGTCCTGCAATTCGCGCGCGGCGCGGGCGGCGATGTCATCGCGGGTCCAACCCTTCGAGTCGCGGGGCATCAGACGGCCTCCCTTTCGCGCACGGTGCGGAATTCGATCTTCTTGTCGTATGGCGCGCCGCAGAACAGTCGCTGGACGTAGACACCGGGCAAGTGGATCGCTTCCGGGTCGAGCGCACCGGGTTCGACGATCTCTTCCACCTCAACCACGCAGACCTTGCCACATTGCGCGGCGGGTACGTTGAAATTTCGAGCGGTCTTGCGAAAGACGACATTGCCGGTGGTGTCCGCCTTCCAGCCCTTGACGATGGCAAGGTCGGCGACGATGCCGCGTTCCAGCACATATTCCTCGCCGTCGAATTCCATCGTCGGCTTGCCCTCGGCGACCAGCGTGCCGACCCCGGTCCTGGTGTAAAATCCGGGAATGCCGGCACCACCCGCCCGCATCCGCTCCGCCAGCGTGCCCTGCGGGGTAAATTCCACTTCCAGTTCGCCCGCCAGATATTGCCGCTCGAACTCCTTGTTCTCGCCGACGTAGGAACTTATCATCTTTTTCACCTGCCGGGTGCGCAACAACTTGCCCAGGCCTTCGTTATCGATGCCGGCGTTGTTGGATGCGATCGTCAGGTTCTTGACACCCGACGCCTGGATCGCAGCTATCAGCCGCTCGGGAACGCCGGACAGGCCAAAGCCGCCGCTGGCAATCAGCATGCCATCGACCAGCAGGCCGTCGAGCGCCGCACCAGCATCCGGATAGATCTTGTTCGCCATTCCGGCTCCTTTTTTGCTGCGATCATCGGCGAATAGTGCGGGTGCGAGCCCAGCGCCAACGATTTGTCGCGCTTCGTCAGCCCCGGAAAACCACAGTCCGCGCGCCGTTTAAAAACACGCGATCCTCCAGATGCGCCTTCACCGCTTCTGCCAGTACCCGCCGCTCGATATCGCGGCCCTTGCGCACCAGATCGTCGGGCGTATCGGCATGGCTGATCGTGACGACATCCTGCGCGATGATCGGCCCCTCGTCGAGGTCGGTGGTGACGTAATGCCCGGTAGCGCCGATCATCTTCACCCCGCGCGCGTGAGCCTGATGATAGGGCCGCGCGCCCTTGAAACCGGGCAGGAAGCTGTGGTGGATATTGATGCACCGGCCCGACAGAAAACCGGCCATGTCATCGGACAAGATCTGCATATAGCGCGCCAGCACGACCAAATCGGCTTTCGTCTCCGCAACCAGGGCCTTGATCTGCGCTTCCTGCCAAGGCTTGGTCTGCGGAGTGACCGGCAGGTGATAGAACGGCACATCGCCGATCCCGGCATTGGCCAGCGCGGCGAGCGGGTGATTGGACACGATCCCGGCGACAGTCATCGCCAGTTCGCCGATGCGATGGCGATAGAGCAGGTCGCTGAGGCAATGGTCGAACCTGCTGACCAGCAGCAGCACGCGCTGGCGCGTGGCAGCAGGACGCAATGTCCAGTCCATGCCAAACCCGGCCGCGATCGGTTCAAAATCGGCGCGCCAGCTTTCGGCAGGGTCGGTTGCCGCCGGGGCAAACACCACGCGCATGAAAAAGCGCCGCGTCTGCTGGTCGTTGAACTGTTGGGCATCGAGGATATTGCCGCCGCGATCGGCCAGAAACCCGGCGACGCGCGCCACCAGTCCCGGCTGGTCGGCACAGGACAAGCTCAGCGTTGCTATTTCTGCCACATACACCCCTCGATCGGCACCGTAGTCGCCCTCATGCGCCGGTTCGATGCGGAAAATCCAGTATTAAGACGGGGCGCACCTGCCGCCGCAGCCGCCGCTCCAGGGTTGGGACAAAGCAAGCGACTTCGCTAATGGTCCCGACGTGCGTGGCGCCCGGTCGCCGCCAGCGCGACAAAAGCCCGGGTCATTGCCGCGCGCGCCTGTTCCTCGGCCGCCAACGCGTTCAGCGCCCGCAGGTCCGACTTTATGGCGTCGGCAGGGGGCAATGTCCCGGCACGGGCCTGCAGGGACTGCTGCGCGGCAACGGCGCCAGCCTGCGCTGCCTGCGTCAAGGCCGTGCTCTCGGCGATGCGCGCCGCGCCATACGCACCGGATCCTTCGCTCGCTCCAGCCTGCGCCGGGGGCAGCGGGATCGGCCCGCCGGGCAAGTCGGCAAGCGCGCCCGGCGTCGCGCCGGCGAGCACCGCCAGCCTCTCGCGCAGAGCGGCAATTTCGAGCCGCGCGCGTGCCTGATCGGCCTGCGTGGCTGCCCATTGCGCCAGCGCCGCCTCGACCGGCTGGCGCGGCGCGGCGCCATCGGCCGGACGCTGCTGGGCAATGGTCACCAATTGCGCATCGAGTTCCTCGCGCCGGGCCAATAGCACCAATGCGGTTTGCCGGGCGCGCAGGTCGATGTACGCTTGCGCCATCCGGGAGGGCAATTCGTCCCGCGCACCGGGTGACAGCGGTGCCTGCGCCAGCCCGCGCTCGATCAGCTGCGCCAGCATCGCGTCACCCATGCCCTGCCACCAGTACCGTGGCGGGGCGAGCGGCACATGGGCCGGCCTCATCATGCAGCCGCCAAGCGCCAGCGCCACGACCAGACCGGCCCAGCCGCGAATTGGTTTACGCCGCGCGCGTCATGCCGGCGATGGCGTCAATTGTCGCGGGCGCGGAAGTTTTCGTGGCATTCCTTGCAAGTCGCGCCGAGTGACGCAAATTGCGCCTTCACCTGATCGATGTTGCCGCCGCCGACGGCGGCTTGCATCGCCGCCGCCGCCTTGACCAGCTTGGCCGTATCCGCCTTGAACTCATCGTTCTTTTCCCAGATTGCCGGCAATGCCTGCGTCTTTACCCCGGCCTGCGGCCCGCTGCCCGGTGGGAAATAGCCGGCGACTTTCCCGGCCGCCTGGTCGATCGCTGCCGCCCCGGCGTTGATCGCTGCCAACGATGGCGCGGGCGACTTGATCTCCTCGCCGATCGCCTTCATGCCTTTGCCCATCTGCTTGAAATTGGCTTGGCGAGCAGTAATCGTATCTACCGCCGTATCTGGCGCCGTATCTGCCGGCGCCGCAGCATAGGCGGCAATGCCGCAACACAATAGGCTCGCGGCAAGTGCAGCCATTTTTGCAGAGATCATGGTCATCGCTAGCTCCCGGTTCCACGATGAAGATAACGTGTCGCAGGGATTTTGCCAGTTGCAATGCAGCACTGTTAGGTTCGCGAATCCAACAGGTACTATTTGGGTTTGCGCAGCACGATATAGACCGCCCCCGCCCCGCCATGTCGGGGATGAGCCGGCCGGATCGAGGCGATGCGAGATGAATGACTACCCTGCGCCAGCCAATCGAGAAATTTGGCGCGGATCGCACCGCGCCGGCTGGCGCGGTCGGCTGGATCGACGTGGCCGCGCGACCGCCCGGTGATGAGCAGGACCAGCCGGGCGCCCTGCGCCGTGGCCAAAGTCAGGCCATGATCGAGCCGGGCGTATGCGCCATCCAGCGTCGCACCGTGCAAATCGAGAGTGAAATCCGGGCTGGCCAGTCCCCGCGCGAGCTTGCGATCCCAATTGGCATCCAGCGTGTGGCCATCGAGCCGCCGTGCGG
>CAZZYX010000035.1:0-28398 GCA_964658485.1 uncultured Acetobacteraceae bacterium
AACCGAGCAGCGCCGCCCGCCTGCCATGCGGCGCCCCGGCGACCAGCGCGATCAGGCCAGCGATTCCGATCAGGGTAGCCGGCCACCAGCCCAGGGGCTGAAACCCGCAGGCAGCCAGGGTGCCAAGCAGCAGCGCGCAACTGCAAGGGTGAGCGATCAGCCAGACGCTGCCCGCGCGCCAACCCCGCACCAGCGGGCTTTTGCCAGCCGGCGCGGCGAGGTCGGCGCTGGTTCGGATCAGATCAATGACTGGATCGGCTCGCCGGTGTCATCTACCGCCGGCTTGCGCCGGGCGCGACGACGGGGTGTCGGCGCTGGCGCTGCTTCAGCGGCAGTGTCCGGCTCGTCACGCGGGACGGTGAAGGAAGGCGGCAAGGTATCCGGATCGATCCCGGCCGATATGGCACGAGCGGTCCGATCGGTTTCCTGCGTTTCGCCGACAGCCGCCGGTACTTCGGCGGGTGGCGTTTCGGCGGCAACGGCTTCGGGACGATCCTCGCGACGTGGACGGCGGTCTTCACGACGGGGGCGCAAGCCGCGTCCACCGCGATTTTCACGCAGAAATGGATTTTCGGCCGGCTCATACGCGGTAACATCCTCTCCGGACCCGGTCGTTGCGTCGCCGGTTCGATCCGCATTACCCGTCTGGTCGGAACCCGCTTTCCAGCTCTGATGAGCGGGAGCTTGTTCGACCGGGCTGGTTTGTCCCTGGGTCGGCTCCGTATCACGGCCATTGTTGCGCGCGCTATACCGGTCATGGCTGCCGTCGCCGCCCTGGCGTTCATCGCGGCGGCGAGTGTCCGACTGGGACGCGGCGCGTTCGGGTGCGTGTTCTGCCGGCGCTCGGTCGCCGGCTCGTTCCGGGGTCCGCTCGACGGTACGCTCTGGCCGATCCTCGCGCTCGCGACGGGTATAGACCGGTGGCTGGTCGAACGCGGGAAATTCGCTCTCCACGCCGAATTCGCCGGCATCGTCATTCTCGTCCGTGCCTTCGCTGCCTTCTTGCCAGCGATCGTCGCGGCGCAGGCGCTGCTCTTCCTGCCGCACGCGGGTATCGGCGATCACGCGAAAATAGTGATCGGCGAATTGCAGGTTATATTCGGCGTTGACGCGATCACCGTTGAGATGAGCATCATTCGCCAATTTACGATATTTTTCAAGCATCTGCGGCGCGTTGCCGCGGGCGCGGCTGTCGATCCGGTTGACTTGTTGGCCACCGCTGGTGCCTTGCGGACGGGTATTATTGTTACTCCGTCCGCGCCTGCGGTTATTGCCACCACGATTATTATTCAAGGGTGTGTTTTCCTTAGCCCCGGCCTGCCCCCGGCTCTCCCGGACGGCGATCTGCCATTTGTCATGCTGCGGCCCATTGACGGGCTGAAATTCCGGCACTTATATCGAAACATGGCTGCAATCCCATGCCGATTTCCATGCCCATGTACATATCAGCTACGTACATGTTGGAATAACGTCGGCCTGATGGGAAATATTCGTCCATCGGCAGACCTGAGTGATGACTTAGCAGCCCATCGGCAATTGCCAAGTAAAAAAACTCGAACGCGCGTGAAAATCAGCCTTTTTGACAAAGCTGCAGCACGCGCGGGCGGTTAGCCAGATCACGATGCAATTCGGCGGTCATTCCGGCGGCCTCGGCCAGCGCGGAGACCGCCGGTGCCTGGAGTTGGCCGATCTCGACCAGCGCTGCGCCTCCGGCACTCAGCAACTCCGGCAATCGCGGGATCAACCGGCGGTAGTCATCCAGCCCTTCGACCCCGGCGAACAACGCCGCATGCGGTTCGTGGTCGCGCACATCCGGCGCCAGCGCGGCGCCATCCTCGACATAGGGGGGATTGGCGAGGATCAGGTCGAACGGGCCGCTCAGGCCATCCACCCATCCGGGTTCGCGCCAGTCCGCAGCGATCAGCCGCGCCCGTCCCGCCAATCCCAGCCGTTCGGCATTGTCCGCCGCCACCGCCAGTGCGGTGCGGCTGCGGTCGATGCCCAGGCCGGTTGCAGCGGGCAGATGGGCCAGCACCGCCAGCAACAGCGCGCCCGATCCGGTGCCGCAGTCGAGTACCGTCCGCGCGCCGGGCCGGGCGGCGAGCGCAGCGGCTACCAGCACTTCGCTATCGCCACGCGGGATGAGCACGTCCGGGGTCACGCGCAGGGTCAGGCCATAGAAATCCTGCTCGCCCAGGATATAGGCGACCGGCTCATGCGCCAGCCGCCGCTCCACCAGCGCAGCGAAGCCGGCCGGCACGGCATCGCGCAGATGGCCCAGCAGCAGTTGCGACCGGGTCATGCCCAATGCGTATGCCATCAGCCATTCGGCATCGAGGCGGGCGGTGTCGCCGGTCGGCGCCAAGGTCGCGGTCGCGGCGCGTAAAGCGTCAGCGACGACCGTTTCAGCCATCGAGCGCGGCCAATCGCTTGGCCTGGTCCTCGGCGATCAGCGCGTCGATCAGTTCGGCCAACCCCGGCCCTTCGAGGATCTCGGGCAGCCGGTGCAGCGTCAGGTTGATGCGGTGATCGGTGACGCGGCCTTGCGGGAAATTATAGGTGCGGATGCGTTCGGACCGGTCGCCGGAGCCGACCATCGCCTTGCGGGCATCGGCCTCGACGCCATGCGCCTCGGCGCGACGCAGGTCGTAAATCCGGGTTCGCAGCACCTGCATGGCCTTGGCCTTGTTCTTGTGCTGGCTGCGCTGGTCCTGCTGGATGACGACCAGGCCGGTGGGCAGGTGAGTCAATCGCACCGCCGAATCGGTGGTATTGACATGCTGGCCGCCCGATCCCGAGGCGCGGTAAATGTCGATCTTGAGGTCGTCGTCGTGAATTTCGACATCGACCTCGTCCGCCTCGGGCAGCACCGCGACCGTGGCGGCGGAGGTGTGGATGCGGCCGCCGCTCTCGGTGACCGGCACGCGCTGGACGCGGTGGACGCCGCTTTCATACTTGAGCCTGGCGAACACGCCGTTGCCGGCGATGTTCGCGATCACTTCCTTGAAGCCGCCGATGTCGCTGACGCTGGCACTGACCAGTTCCAGCCGCCAGCCCTGTTGTGCGGCATAGCCTTCGTACATGCGGTAAAGATCGGCGGCGAACAGCGCGGCTTCGTCGCCGCCGGTGCCGGCGCGGATTTCCAGCATCGCCGGGCGTGCATCGGCCGAATCGCGCGGCAGCATGGTGACGGCGAGGGCATGTTCGGCCTCGGGCAGGGCGGTTTTGAGGTGGGCTGCTTCTTCCTCGGCCATCGCGCGAAATTCGGGATCGGAGTCGCCCATGGCGGCGAGGCTGGCCAGTTCGCCGCGCATCGCGGTGACGCTGGCCGCAGCCTTGGCGACGGGTTCCAGTTCGGCATAATCGCGGCTGGCGGTGACGAAATCTGCCGCCGCCAGCGTGCCCGAGGCAAGGCGCGCCTCAAGCTCCGCAAAGCGCTGGGCAATCTGATGCAGGCGGGTTTCGGACAGGGTCAATTCGAGCCGGTCCCTGACGAAAGCGCGTCGAGGCCGAGAGCGCGCTGTACAATGTCGGAAACTTCACGCAGCCCTTCAACGTCGACACCAGTATAGCGCAAATAGTGATCTCCACCTTCGCTACCCGGCCGCCGAAAGAACAGGATCGCCTGCGCACCCGATCGATTCGCGCGCTCTACGCGTTTCTTGGCGTTACCCTTGTAAGAAATGTCGGCGCTCACCCCGATGCGGCGCAATTGAGATACTGCTGCGAAGCACTCCGCTTCAAGTTCCGGCACATCGGGCACGATCACTACTGTCGGCAAATTTTCAGGCAGGGCGCCAGAATCGGCCACCAGCATCGCCAGCCGCTCGATCCCCGCCGCCCAGCCGACCGCCGGCGTCGATGGCCCGCCAAGCGATTCCATCAACCCATCATAACGCCCGCCGCCCAGCACGGTGCCCTGCGCACCCAGTCGATCCGTAACGAACTCGAACGCGGTGTGGCGGTAATAATCCAGCCCACGCACCAGCGCCGGGGCTCGCACCCAAGTCACCCCGGCAGCATCGAGGCCCGAAGTCACGCGGCCAAAAAACTCCTGCGCCTCGCCCGACAGATAATCGTCGATCCTGGGCGCCCCCTCGGTGAAGACCTTGTCGCGCGCATCCTTGGAATCGAGAATTCGCAGCGGGTTGCGTTCCAGCCGCTCCTGCGAATCCTCCGACAATTCCGCCCGATGCGTGCGGAAATACTCGACCAGCGCCGCCCGCCATGCCTCCCGGCTGGCCCCGTCGCCCAGCGTGTTAAGCTGCAACGTCACCCCATCGGCAATGCCCAGCTCGTTCAACAACTGGTCCGCCATCACCAGCAACTCCACATCGGCCAGCGGCTCGGCAGCGCCGATGATCTCCGCGTCGAGCTGGTGAAACTGGCGGTAACGCCCCTTCTGCGGGCGCTCATAACGGAACAGCGGGCCATGCGTGGCCAACTTCAGTGGGGCGTGCTGCTGCCAGCCGTTGGTGATATAGGCGCGGGCGATCCCGGCGGTGAACTCGGGCCGCAGCGTCAGCGATTCGCCGCCGCGATCCTCGAAGCTGTACATTTCCTTTGAAACGACATCGGTGGTCTCGCCCAGGCTGCGCGAGAACACGGCGGTCTTCTCGAACACCGGCATTTCCGCGCGGCGGAACCGGTACAGCTTGCGCACTCGCTCGAACCCCTCGACTACGCGCGCAAACGCCTCCGCCTCGGCCCCGAAGATATCCTGGGTGCCGCGAATAGCCTGCGGCGTTTCGATACGGGCGGTAGATTTCGACATGCGCGGGTCCTGTGTGGCAGCGCGTGGCCCTAGAATGGTTTTGCTCAAAATGAAATATTTCAACGATAGCCAACATGTCTTACCATTGCCCAGGATCGATCGATCTGCCTTCGCAACTGCAACATAGTACTATCTTCACTAGCTTGAACCGCGTAGCCCATGGCCCTGTGCAGGGAGAATGACGAATGCTGATCCGCGCCGGGTATGATATCAGTTTTGCCACCGAGCAGCGGGTGCCGATGCTCGCCGCGCTGAGTGTTCATGCTTCGCGCAACAAGGATCTGCGGACTTCGCAGCGGATTTTTACGACCCCCGATGTGCCGATGTACGATTATGTCGACAGTTTCGGCAATATCTGCACGCGACTGACCGCGCCCGCCGGCGGCATCACCATATCCTGCGGCTTCGTCATCGAGGACCCGTTTACTCCCGATCCGGTCGTTCCCGATGCCCGACAGGCGCCGCTGGAGGAACTGCCCGACGATGTCATGATGTTCCTGCTGGGCAGCCGTTATTGCGAGACCGATCGGCTGACCGAGACCGCCTGGCAATTGTTCGGCCACGTCCCTCCCGGCTGGGGTCGGGTCCAGGCAATCGTGGCCTATGTCCATAACCACATCCGTTTCGACTATCAGATGGCGCGCCCGACCAAGACTGCCTGGGACGCCTATTACGAGCGGGTCGGCGTCTGCCGCGACTATGCCCATCTGGCGATTGCCCTGTGCCGCTGCATGAATATCCCGGCCCGCTATTGCACGGGATACATGGGCGACATGGACTTGCCGGCAGTCGTCGGCGACATGGATTTTTCGGCGTGGTTCGAGGCTTATCTGGACGGTCAGTGGTACGTCTTCGATGCCCGGCATAATTACCCGCGGCGGGGCCGCATTCTCATGGCGCGCGGGCGGGATGCCGCGGATGCCGCGCTGACCACGACTTTCGGGCCGGTGACGCTGACCCGTTTCGATATCTATACCGACGAAGACCGGCTACCGCCGCCGTCGCTCTGAGAGTGGTGCCGGGAAGAAATTGAGACCATTATGACGATAGATGACAGCACGACGGTTGCCGCATTGATGACCGCCAGCGGGGTGCCGTTCGGCACCAGCGGCGCACGCGGGCTGGTTACCGCGATGACCGACCGAGTCTGTTACGGCTATGCCGCCGGGTTCCTGACCTATCTCGCCGAGCAGGGTGAATTCGCGCCAGGCGGGGCAGTAGCGCTGGCCGGAGACTTGCGATCCAGTTCGCCGCGCATTCTCGCCGCCTGCTCGCAGGCGGTGCGCGACTTGGGCGGCGAGGTCGTGTTCTGCGGCTATGTGCCGACCCCGGCGCTGGCGCTTTATGCCTTTGGCCGGGGAATTCCGTCGATGATGGTCACCGGTAGCCACATCCCCGACGACCGTAACGGCATCAAGTTCTATCGTTCGCATGGTGAAGTGCTGAAAACCGACGAGGGCGGGATGAGCAGGCAACAGGTGCAGTTTCCCGCCGGTGCCTTCACCGCCGATGGCGGGCTGGTTTCACCCGCGCCGTTGCCCGCCGTAACCGATATCTCCGGCGCTTATGTCCGGCGTTACGTCGATTTCTTCGGCACCAGCGCGCTGGCGGGGCTGAAACTGGGGGTTTACCAGCATTCGGCGGTGGGGCGCGACATTCTGGTCGATATCCTGGCCGCGCTGGGTGCGGAAGTCCTGCCGCTGGGTCGCTCGGAAAAGTTTATTCCGGTCGACACCGAGGCGGTGCGGGAGGAGGATGTCGCGCTGGCGCGGCAATGGGCCAGCGAACATGCGCTCGACGGCATTGCCTCGACGGATGGTGATTCGGACCGGCCGCTGTTGTCCGATCACACCGGCGAATGGCTGCGCGGCGATGTGCTGGGCGTGCTCTGCGCGCGGGCGCTGGGCGCGGACAGCGTGGTCACGCCGGTCAGCAGCAATACCGTGCTGGAGGCGTGCGGCGCTTTTGCGGCGACCGCGCGCACGCGGATCGGGTCGCCCTATGTCATCGCCGAAATGATGGATCAGATCGCGCAGAAACGCAGCCGGGTGTGTGGCTATGAAGCCAATGGCGGGTTCCTGCTGGGCAGCGATATCGACAGCGATGGCCGGGCATTGTCGGCGCTGCCGACGCGCGATGCGGTGCTGCCGATCGTCGCTGCGCTGGTCGCGGCGCGACCGGGCCGCGTTGCCGAAACGGTGGCGGCACTGCCCCGGCGGGTGACCTTCAGCGAGCGTATCCAGAATTTCCCCAGCGCCGATAGTGCGGCGTTGCTGGCGTGGCTCGAACAAGGCGACGGGGTGGCGCAACTGGCGCGCATGACCCGATATTTCGGAGCGCTGGCAGGTAATGCGCAGCGGATCGATCGGACCGACGGAGTGCGCGTGACCTTCGCGGACGGCGATATCATCCACCTGCGGCCGTCGGGCAATGCGCCCGAACTGCGTTGCTATACCGAGGCGGACGATGCCAAGCGAGCGCAGCAATTGAACGCGGAGGCTCTGGCTATAGTGCGGGGCCGGCTGTTGCAGGATGTGCGGGGGATGGCCGCGACAAAGTGACGGAACCTGCCTGGCGCCCGTGCGTATGGAGTGGAGACCGCCACCGCCGTCCGGAGACCCTTGTGGACATTACCCAGCTCATTCTCGACGATCACCAGGAACAGCGCCGGCTGTTCGCCATTATCGACCAGATTCCCGATGACAATGTCGCCGCCCTGAGCGCCGTTTGGCATCGCCTGTCGACCTTTCTGGAGACACATGCCAAGTCGGAAGAGATCTGGTTCTATCCCCGGCTGCTGCAGGTCGGTATCGCCAAGGGTGTAGGCGAAGAGGCCACCGAGGAAACCATCGACGCGATCAAGGATCATAACGAAATCCGCGACGGGATCGCCGCCGTCAACAAGACCAGGATCGGATCGGAAGAATGGCGCAAGGCGGTTGGCGCGACTAACAAGGCCAACGGCGACCATATGGCCGAGGAAGAACGCGAGGGGCTCACGCTGTTCCGCCAGAAAGCCTCGCTCGCCGAGCGGCACGAACTGGCGGTGTCGTTCATCATGTTCGAGGGGACGCACCTGGAAGGTGTAACGCCCGTAAACTCCGACCCGAAGGAATGGGTTGAAGAACACGTCAAGCAGACCGCCTGAAATCCTTCCCCGCTGCAAAGGATCTGCAGGCTACCCGTTCGTCGCGAACCCCGGATACAACGTCATCCCGCCGTCGACGAACAGCGTCGCGCCGACGACATAATCGGCGTGATCCGATGCCAGCCAGGTTGCAACGTGGCCGATATCCTCCGGCTCGCCGATCCGGCCATAGGGCACCAGGGTCATGAGCTTGTCATAAGCTGCCTGAGTCGACCACGCGTCGGTATTGATCGGGGTGCGGATCGCGCCTGGGCCGATCGCATTCACGCGGATGCGCTTGGGCGCAAGTTCCTGGGCCAGGCTTTCCATCATCATGTGGATACCGCCCTTCGAGGTCGCATAATTGACGTGGCCGGCCCATGGGATCACCTGGTGAACCGAGCTCATGCAGATGATCTTGCCCGCCGCGCGTGACCGTTCCGGTACGACGCCGCGCCGCAGGAATTCCTTCACCGCCTCGCGCGCGCACAGGAATTGCCCGGTCAGGTTGACCCCCAGCACGGTATTCCACTGCGCCAGCGTCATTGCCGTAAATTCGGCATCGCGCTGCAACCCGGCGTTGGCCACCAGGATATCGACCGTGCCGAAATCCGCGATCATATTGGCGAACATTGCCGCGACCTGATCCTCATTGGCAACATCGCCCTTATAGGCCTTGGCCTTGACCCCCAGCCCGGTCAGCCGGTCGGCCAGGGCATTGGCGGCATCGTCGCCCGAGATATAATTGATCGCGATGTTGGCCCCGGCCTGTGCCATCGCCAGCGCCACCGCTTCGCCGATCCCCGAATTGGCTCCGGTCACCACCGCAGTCTGCCCGACCAGCAACGGGGGCAGGGGCGGCAGCGGGGCGGCGGCGGAATTGGCGGAAGCGAGATAATCGGTCACGGGGCAAGCTCCTTGTCGGTTTGCGCAATCAGCAGGGCGATCAGGCCGGTCCAGCCGGTCTGGTGCGAGGCGCCCAGCCCTTTGCCGGTATCGCCGTGGAAATACTCGTGGAACAACAACAGTTCCGAGAAATCGCGATCGTGTTGCTGGGTCTCGTCGGTACCGAGATAGGCGCGCGCCCCGGTCTGGCCGCGCAGGAACAGCGATTGCAGGCGCCGCGACAGTTCGTCCGCGATCTGGTCCAGCGTCGCCATCGTGGTCGACCCGGTCGGCAGCGCCATCTGGAAGCTGTCGCCATAGAAGCGGTGCAGCTTGCGCAACGACATCACGATCAGGAAATTCATCGGCATCCAGATCGGCCCGCGCCAGTTGGAGTTGCCGCCATAAATCCGGGTGCGGCCCTCGGCGGGTTCGTAATTCAGCGTCAACGTCTGGCCGGCCACCGCAAACTTGAAAGGATGCGTCTCGTGGTATTTGGATACCGAGCGGACGCCATGCGGCGACAGGAACTCGGTCTCGTCCAGCATCCGGGTCAGAATTGCATTGAGGCGATGCTTGCGCAGCAGCGATAGCGATCGCAGCCCATCCGGGCCAGGTTGCTGCCAGTCGGACACCAGCGCGGCGAGGTCGGGGCGATGTTCGGCAAACCAGGCGAGGCGCGCGCGGAACTTGGGCAGCGCCGCGTCGAAATCGACGGGCAGCACCAGGCTGGCGAAGATCGGCAACAGCCCCACCAGCGAACGCACCTTGAGCCGGCGCGGCGCGGCGCCGGTGACGCGGAAGACATCGTAATAGAACTGGTCTTCCTCGTCCCACAAACCGGTGCCGCCACCTGCATCATCCTGACCGCGGGAGTGGACCGCTGCGGCAATGAACACGAAATGCTCGAAGAACTTGGTCGCCATGTCTTCGTAGGCATGATCTTCCCGCGCCAGGACGAGCGCGATGGCGAGCATGTTGAGCGCATACATCGCCGCCCAGGCGGTGCCGTCGCTCTGGTCGAGACGGCCGCCGTCGGGGAGCGGTTCGCGCAGGTCGAAGATGCCGATATTGTCGAGACCCAGGAAACCGCCCTGGAAGATGTTGTTGCCGTCGGCATCCTGCCGGTTCACCCACCAGGTAAAATTGAGCAGCAGCTTGTGGAATATACGCTTGAGAAAGGTGAAATCCGCCCGGCCGGTAGCTTCGCGATCCAACCTGAACACCTGGATCGCCGCCCAGGCATGGACCGGCGGGTTCACGTCGCTGAAGTTCCATTCATAGGCGGGCATCATGCCACTGGGATGCAGCGCCCGCGCCTGGGTCAGCAGCAGCAGCTGGTGCTTGGCGAATTCGGAATCGACAGTGGCCAGCGTTACCGCGTGGAACGCCAGGTCCCAGGCGGCGAACCATGGGTATTCCCAACTGTCGGGCATCGACATGATATCGCCGCCGCTGCTGGCATCGACATCGCCCAACACCAGCTGCTGCCAGTCCTTGTTGCGACCGGTCCAGCGGTCGGCCGGCGGCGTCGGCGGCAGCGCATCGCCTTCCAGCCAGTGCCAGATATCGTAGCCATAATATTGCTTGCACCACAGCATCCCGGCCAGCGCCTGGCGGTGCACGGCGCGGGCATCGGCATCGGCGATCCTGGCCTGATGACCGGCGTGGAACGCATCCGCTTCGGCGCGGCGCTGGTCGATGATCGCCGTAAAAGTGCCGAAGTCGCGCCCGCCGGTCGCCCATTTTCCCGCTGCCGGGGCCAGTCTCACCCGCACTTCATGGCTGCCGCCGGCGGGGATGGTGGTGATGACATGCGCGGCGGCCTTGGTGCCGTGATGCGCGGGATTGACCGCCTCGCCGCGCCCCGCGGTGACCGCGTCGTTTATGCCGTCCTTGAACCAGCCGCTCGCGTTGCTGCCGAACAGCCGGCGAGTGTTGGTTTCATTCTCGCAGAACAACAGCTGCGCCTCGCCCTCGCATTCGCCCGCGCCCTCGCAGTGCCAATGGATCGTCTCGAAATCGGGATGGGATACTGCGATGCCGCCGCCTGGATCGCCTGCAAGTGTGGGCTTGGCCGTGCCCGAAGTCCACGACCAGGAATTGCGAAACCAGACCTGCGGCAGGATGTGCAGCGTGGCCGCATCCGGCCCGCGATTATGCGCGACGATCCGCAGCAGGATATCGTCGGCATCGGCCTTGGCGTATTCGATCTCGACATCGAAATAGCGATTGTCGGCAAAGCTGCCGGTATCGATCAGCTCGTATTCGCCTTCATCCAGCCCGCGCGCGGCATTGACTTCGCGCAGTTGCTCGTAAGGGAAGGCGCATTGCGGATATTTGTAGACCATCTTCATATAGGCGTGGCTGGGGACGCCATCGACGTAGTAATAGAGTTCCTTGACGTCCTCGCCGTGATTGCCCTCGCCGTTGGTCAAGCCGTACAATCGCTCCTTGAGGATGGCGTCCTGGCCGTTCCACAGCGCCACGCTCATGCAGATGCGGCACCGGTCGTCGGTGAAACCGCCGATGCCATCCTCGCCCCAGCGATAGGCACGGCTGCGGGCATGATCGTGTGGCAGGTAATTCCAGGCGTCGCCGTCGGCGCTGTAATCCTCGCGCACCGTGCCCCATTGGCGCTCGCTCAGATACGGCCCCCAGCGGCGCCAGGCCAATGAATCGCGCATCTCGGCGATGCGTGCCGTCTCTGCGTCAACAGCCTGTGTCCCAGCCCGTGTCATAATGAATTCCTGGCCCGCTACTGGAGATGAGGATGATACATGATTGAGCGCAACGCCCTAAAGTTTCATATGGCGAGTAAGGTCGATAGTCCGGTCGAGCGGGGTCACAAAGCGGTCGCTGGTACGCGCGGCATTGCGATAGAGCAGCGAAAATAGCCCATAACGGAATTTGCGCCAAAGATTGCTCGAACGGGCATCGAGCTGGCTGCGCGAAGCGAAATAAACCGCCTTGCCCGGCTTGAACACCGGCTTCAGCGCGTCCAGCATTTCCAGGTCGCGCGATACGTTGGGAATCTCGATAAAGCCGTAACGCAGCTCGACTCGCCACAGGCCATCGCCGAGTTCCTCCACGGTGGCGCGCTGGTCGGTGCCGACGCGCGGTGTCTGCTCGAAGGTGATGTGCACGGTGATCGCGGTCTCGTGCAACGAGCCCATGCGCCGGACATATTGCACCACGAAAGCCGGAACCGGATGCGCCGACCGCACCAGATAGACGCCGACCCCCGGCGCCCGTACTGCCCCGCGCTCTTCCAGCATCGCCTGAAAAGCCACTACCGACATGCCGTTCGCGGCGAACCGTTTTTGCAGCTTCTGCATTCCCGACCGCCAGTTGACCATTACCCCGAACAGCACCAGCCCCAGTGTCAGCGGCACCCAGCCCCCGGCGGCGATTTTTGCCAGATTGGCGGCGAAGAAGCTTACATCGATCAGCAACAATACCGCGATCGTCGGCACTACCGTCCATAGCGGCCAGCGCCACACCTTGGCCATGGCACGGCTGAGCAGCAACGTGGTCAGCACCATCGTCGTTGACACCGCAGTGCCGTAGGCGCCGGCCAGCCGGTCGGAACTGCCAAAGGCCAGCGTCATCGAGATCGTCCCGATCGCCAGCAACACGTTGATCACCGGCACGTAAATCTGGCCATAGACCGAATCCGAGGTCTGGCGGATGTCGACCGGCGGCAGCCAGCCGAGCTGGATTGCCTGTCGCGTCATCGAGAACGAACCGGTGATGATCGCCTGGCTGGCGATGATCGTCGCCGCCGTCGCCAGCGCCACCAGCGGATACAACGACCATGTCGGTGCTGCCGCAAAGAACGGATTGCCGGTCGCAGCATGACCGTCCAGCAGATTGCCGATCTGCCCGGCATAACTCAGGAACAAGCTAGGCAGCACCAGCAAATACCACGAACGCCGAATCGGGGTGGGTCCGAAATGGCCCATATCGGCATAAAGCGCCTCACCCCCGGTTGCGCAGAGAAACACTCCGCCCAGGATGCCGATCGCCGATGCGGAGTGCGTGGCCAGCAGCTTTACCCCGAGCAGCGGATTGAGCGCCTGGATCACCACGGGATGATGGATGACGCCCCAGCCGCCGATCATGGCGATGACCACGAACCAGACCAGCATGATCGGCCCGAACGCGCGCCCGATCGTCGCGGTGCCAAAGCGTTGCGCGGTGAACAGCGCCAGCAGGATGCCGACGGCGCCGGGCACGATGAACGGCTTTACCGCGTGGGTGGCGACATTCAGCCCTTCCAGCGCGCTGAGCACCGAGATCGCCGGGGTGATGATGCCATCGCCATAGATCAGCGCGGCGCCCAGCAGCCCCATGGTCGCGCCGAGATAGGCATGCCGTCTCCAGCCATCGACGCCGATCAGCGACATCAGCGCCAGGATGCCGCCTTCGCCATGATTGTCCGCCCGCATCACCAGCGTGCAATATTTGACCGAGATGGTGATCACCAGTGTCCACAGGATCAGCGACAGCACGCCCAGCGCCACCCGGAGTGAGATCTGGCCGCCGACCGCGCCGATCACCGTCTGCAAGGTATAGAGCGGGCTGGTGCCGAGATCGCCATAGACCACGCCCAGCGCCGATACCGCCAGCAGCGCCGGATTACCGGGGGCAGGTACCGACGAACTGGATTCGGACGCAGATGCCGGATGAGCCATCGTTCCCCGGTTTGGCATCGTTCGTGGCGGCTGGGAAGGCAGGTTCGCCCACCATCCAACCGATTTTTCGATCGAATGACGGTTGGCCCGGCGCGCCGGGCGGTTGAATCATGGGCGGACCGGCTGGCCGGCGGCCCAGTGCGCTGCCTCGGCAAACAGCCGGAAGGTCGCTGTGGCGGCATCGAGGATAGCGGGCAGGGGGGACGGCGCGGTGCCGGCCAGGCTGGCCCGCTCCTCGCTCGTCAGCCATTCGCGAAACAGGCGCCACATCGCCGGGCCTTCGCCCACGGCGAAATAGCCGCAGACGCCATTGGCAGGGCCGCCGGGGGTCGGCGCGGTCGCTCGGTCGCGCAACACCGCGGCACCCATGCGCGAACCGGCGAGCACATAGAACACACCGGCATCGGCGATTGCCTCGGACAGCTCCAGTCGTGGCAATTGCACCGCATCGGCCTCCATCACGACGAGGTCTGCCGTGAGCACCGCCAGATAATCCGGTGCGCTGCAGCCCAGGCTGCGCTTGCCGAAGCGGGTGGCACGTGGCTGGCACGCCCGCATGCCGATCGCCTGCGCCGTCAGGAACCGGGTCAACCCATCGCGCTGGCCCAGGTCGAAGGCACCGAACAGGGCATCTATTTCTGCATGCAGCGGCGCGGTCGCGAGTCGCAGTGCCGAACGGTAATCGCCAGCGACCAAGCGCCTCTCCTTCAAATCGCTGCCGACAGCGCAATATCCGCTGAATATACTGGAATATCGAAAAATGTTCGAAACATGGCTGCGCTGGAACCATTTTCGTCTGGACACATTAGCACATGAGCAGCGCGGGTATGCCCACTTCTATACGGACTGCATCAGGACATCAATTGACCAGGCATGACATCTCCGGCAGCAATCTGCTGAATGCGTTCGAAAAGGCGGATCGGCGCGTCCTCGCACCCTATTTGCAGGAGCTGGCGCTCCCCGAAAACTTCGTGATCTATGAACCGGGTGACCGGGTTCGTCATGTCTATTTCCCGCGCCATCAGGCGCTCGCCTCGCATGTCGTGCTGATGCCCGACGGCACCGCGATCGAGGCGGCGCTGGTCGGCAACGAAGGCGCGATCGGCGGCATCGTCAGCGACGGCAGCCTGCCGGCCTATGCGCGGGCGGCGGTGACGCGCGGCGGCGAATTCTACTGCATATCGGCAAGCGTGTTGCAGGACATAAAGGACCAGTCACCCCATATGCGGGACTTGCTGGCGCGTTATGCCGATTGCATGGTGGCGCAATTGTTGCAGTCGGTCGCCTGCAATGCCACCCATACCATCGAACAACGCGCGGCGAACTGGTTGTGCGCGGCAATGGACCGTACCGGCAATAACGACATTTCGCTGACCCAGGACCAGCTTGGGACGTTGCTGGGGGTGGGACGGACTTATGTCAGCCGGGTCATCGGCCGGATGAAACGGGAAGAGATCATCACCACGCGGCGCGGCGGCATCAGGGTTGGCGACCGCAGCCGGCTGGAACAGACCAGCTGTTCCTGCCGCCAATTGGTCAACGCCCATTTCAGGGAAGTTCTCAAGGATAGCTATGCGCACGCGGCCTGACAGCCCGGTGCGGTCGAGGATGATCTGCTCGTTACCAGGCAGGAGTTAATCATGCGGTCTGCTCTTTTATGGTTTATCGGCGTGCCGATCCCGCTCATCCTGTTGCTGGCGCTGTGTACCCATCACCTGTGATGTGATTGTTCGACCGCCTGGCGATCAAGTACCGAAATCGCTGCGTCGTCCGGTTCCGCTGTGGCGTGCCGGGGCATGAACAGATCTTCGCCGAACAGGAAACCGATCAGGTTCGGCGCGCCGAGATGTTCGACCAGCGCCAGCATCATGATCAGCAGCGGGGTGGCGAGTACCGCGCCGATCGCGCCCCATACCCAACTAAAGAAACTGATGGACACCAGTATGGCGACCGGGCTGACCGCGAACCGGCGACCCAGCAGCGACGGCGTGACGACGTTGGCCTCGAGTGCGTGCAACATCAGGTACGACGCCACCGGCAAGGCGCCGCTCAATAGCGATTGCGACGTTCCCAATCCGACCGCGGCCAGCAATCCGGCCATGATGAATGGGCCGAAATAAGGCAGGTAATTCAGCACCGCCGCCAGCCCGCCCCACATCACCGGCGACTGCAACCCGCATGCCCAGGCGATCATGCCAACCAGCACGCCGAGCAACGCATTGATGATCGTGACCGATCGCAGGTAGGTGCTCAACCTTGCCTGGACATCGCGCAGGGTGCGCGCCGCGCGCAGCGAGGCATCCAGGTCGGAGCGTTGCAGCAACAGGTGGCGGCGCATGCGGACCCGCGACTCGATCATCAGAAACGCCGTCAGCAGTGTTACCACCGTCTCGAACATGACCTGCGGCGTGGCATAGGCGGCCTGTTCGAGAAAGGATGGCGTGGCCACCACCACCTGGGGTTTGACCGGTCCAGCCATGTTGGACAGGATGCGCCCGATCCTGAGATAGGCGCTGAAATCATGCTGTAGATTGTGGATGTGGCTGTTGATGGTGACCAGCAGCCGAGGCAGTTCGGCGACCATGCCCAGCGTCGGTTGGACGATCAGGAAGACGCACAGCGCCATCACGCCGATGAAGAGGATAATCGCGACCAGCGACGCCACGGGATTATACAGACCCAGCCGGCCAAGCGCGTCGGCCAGTGGCGACAGCGTCACGGTCAATACCAGCGCCAGCGCCAGCGGCATGAAAAAAACTTTGCCGGCGGTCAGCAGGAATGGCAACGCCATCATGACGGCGATCCCCAGCAGGACGATCCCGGTCGATATCAACCGATCTGGTCGGCCCCTGGCGCGGCGTCCGGCGCTGTGATCGTCGTGGCTCAGGAACCATCCTTTCCATCACGAGTCGCCTGGACCAAAGCCTTGCAACGATTATGGCAGCTTGGCGTATTTCATTGAAACGATGCAATAGCATTGCGACCACTGCCGTAATAAATACGGGCGTTGGCCGACTTGCGTTTTTTCAAAAAATGGTTTGCCCCGGAGATGTATTGCCTTCGCTCGACAAAGATCATTCTATCGGTATCAAACCATTATCTTTTTCGCGCCGCGCGTTGGACACGAGCAACCAGTCGGTCCAGGTCTGCCGGTACGGGCACCTCGACCACGCCTTTGTATAGCTGCTGCAACCCAGGTGCCGAATCGGGCGTGCTGCCTGTGCCGGACGTCATCGCCGTCGACCGCATGCTGTTGTTCATATCACCAGACCGGGGATTATTGCCAAACCGGGACATAGTCATTCCTTTAAGCGGTAGTCCGCATTCTCCGCTATCGGCGAGTGGTCGCATCCATCGCCTTGCTCATCAAGGAACCACCTGTGTGGCGGATCGTTCCTTCCGATGATACCTGCAACCAAGGGACTTAACGAAAACGCCTTATTTCGAGAATTTCGTTAATAAAATCTTGCGAACAAGAAAAATCGGATCGCCTGACAGAACTAACGGCGGCGTTGCCAATATCGCAACTGCCACTATCGATGGATTGCTGATGGATCAACCGCACAGGAACCGGGACGTCAATCCCCGCTGGCTAGTGCGTTCGCCGCGCAGATTGCAGATGGCAGTGCTCATTCTGGTCGGGGCGGTCACCCTGCTGGGGGTTTTCGGGATCGAAAATGCCGAGATGCATCGACGGCATGCCGCGCTGGAACGGGATGCTGCGGATATCGCCGCCGCTTTGCGCCAACTCGATACCGAGCATGAAATCTATCTGCGGGCCAGCGCGGCGCTGTTCGCAACTCAGGATACCGTGACCGCGCAGGATTTCGAACAACTGCAAAGCCAGTTGAACTTCGATCATTATCGCCAGGGTTCGCTTGGCGTGGGTTGGGTTCCGCGTATTCGGGCCGGCGATTGGCCTCGCGCGGAGGCGGCTTTGCGCACCCAGGTGTCTCCAGGTTTTCACATTCGCCAGACGCCCCAAAGCGAGAACCCTGGCCAGGTTCAGGGTCAGGACAGGGGCACCCGGTTTCCGGACTATAACCGACGAGATGCCTTTCCCATTGTCTTCCTGAACCCGGCGAATGCCGAGAACACTGCCGCGGTGGGCTTCGACATGGTTTCCGAGCCGGTCCGGCGCGCGGCGATGGCGCAGGCTGCGGTCCTCGACGCGCCGGTGGCTACCGGGCGGATCGCCCTGCTCAGAGACAGTGCGCGCGACGGACAGGCGGGTTTCGTCATCTACATGCCGGTCTTCGGCCGACCTGCTCATCAGCCGGGCAAACATCATTCATTGGGACGGGGTCCCTTGCGCGGTTTTGCCTTCATGCCGTTTCGTGCTCCCGCCTTGCTCGCCATTGCCAGCGAAATGTCCTTGCACGATAAGATCCGCATCGCTGCTTACGACGGACAGGTTGCCCCCGAGCGGTTGATGGCGTGGCTCGGCGACCCGGCTGATTCAGGCACCCGGCTGGTCGAGCAGATCAATATCGCGAATCGGCCTTGGCAACTGGTGGTCAGTTCCGGTCGCCATGATGGTCTGTCGCGGCTGTCGCAGATTACCATCCTATCCGGACTGGTGGTTGCGTTGCTGCTGGTGGTGCTGATCCGCATGACCTATCAAAAGATCAACGAGGAACGCGAGATTCTGGAATGGAAAGCCAGCGAGGCCGGTATCCGCAACTCGCTGACGCGCGAACTCAATCATCGCGTCAAGAACACGCTGGCTACGGTGTTGTCGATCGTCACCCTGACGCGACGTCGCGAGACCGATCTGGACAATTATGTGAGCAGCCTCAGCGGCAGGATCCGGGCGCTGTCGGCAACGCATGATTTGCTGACCTCGAATGAATGGTCGAGCATCGAATTGCGCCAGATCATCATCGCGGAACTGGCCCCTTATATCGGAGAAAATGGCGACCACGTCAGCCTCGACGGGTTCGATATCCCGATTGCCCCCAATGATTCGCTGACGTTGGGGCTGGCAATGCATGAGCTGGCCACTAACGCCGCCAAATATGGGGCGCTGAGTGTGCTGACCGGTCGCATCGCTATCCGCTGGGAAAAATTGAGCGACCACCTGGTTGAAATCCATTGGCAGGAAACCGGTGGCCCGATCGTGGCGGAACCTTCGAAACGTGGTTTCGGACGGGAATTGATCGAAAAGATCCTGGCACGCGAACTGGATGCGCCGGTCACCCTGAACTTTGCACCCGATGGATTGCAATGCGTTTTTCGCGTGCCGCTCCGTAAGCCTACCCCATTCGTGCTCCGCACCAACCAGCATACGCCGGCGTGATGCCCGGTATGACGGCAGCCATCATTGGCGGGAATAAGTGCCGTCGTCGGTGGGGGTTGCGCCGGGGCCCCGGGACTGGTCCCGCTTGCCGTGCCGGACCGCAATACGGCGGCCTTCAGGATATCCGGTCGGGCGCTGGTCGTGGGGGACGATGCGGTCGCGCATTGTCGCAGATGTCTCGACAGGCTATGACAATCCGCTTGGAATACACTCGATTCCCTTGCAAACACGGTTAAGTTCAAAAGAATCAACTCATCGCTCGCGAAAGGCCTTCATGTCCGCTGTAGCCCAGATTTCCGTTAACCTGCCTTATCTACGTCGTTATGCTCGCGCGCTGACCGGCAATCAGTCTTCGGGCGATGCCTATGTCCGTTTCACGCTGGAGGCGGCGCTCGCCGATAGCGCGTTGCTGGATGAAGTCACCAGGGACCGAGCGTCGCTGTATGCGGTTTTTACCCGGATCTGGTCGGCTGCGTCGATCGAGGTCGAACCTGACGACGATTCCGCCCTGCCGCATGAAAACGCCGCGCAGGAACGGTTGGCACGAATTACTCCGGCCAGCCGACAGGCGCTGTTGCTGACCACACTCGAAGATTTCAGCGTATCGCAAACGGCCCTGATCCTGGCGCGGTCCGTAGCAGAGATCGATGAGTTGCTGGCCGAAGCAATTGCCCAGATCGATAGCGAGTCGGCAACCGATGTGCTGATTATCGAGGATGAGCCGCTGATCGCCATGCAGCTCGAAGATCTGGTTACCGACCTGGGTCATACCGTTATCGGGACCGCCGCCACCCGGGCGCAGGCGGAAAAGCTGTTTGCCGAGCGGAGACCCGCTCTGGTCCTGGCCGACATCCAGTTGGCCGATGGTAGTTCGGGTATCGATGCGGTGGATCAGATGCTGAAACTGGGCGATATCCCGGTTATCTTCATCACCGCCTATCCGGAAAAGCTGCTGACCGGCGATCGGCCCGAGCCGACCTATTTGATCACCAAGCCGTTTCAGGAAGCGACCGTCCGTGCCGCGATCAGCCAGGTGCTGTTTTTCGGAACCAGTCGGCCATTGCCAACCGGGGTGACCCGCGTTTGAAACGATAAAGTCCGGAAGCGGGAACTATTCCCGCTTCCGGACTTATCAATTTAACCGGCATTCCGCTCGAAATCAGATCGACGTTCCCCGACCCCTGACGAAGTGCAGCACCAACGCAACTGCAGCAATGATCAGCAGGATGTGGATGAAAGCCACCGTCACATGGAACACTACAAAGCCAAGAATCCAGAGAATCAAAAAGATAATGGCGATGGCTGCGAGCATGACGGCTCTCCTCTGTAATAATGGGCGGCCGAAAATTGCAGCCGATTGAATTGTACCCACGTATTACGTGCTGCGGGAGATTCTGTTCCGCTAACTGCCAAATTTGGATTGTACCTTCGTAGCGGCATCGATCAATCGACGCCAAGCTGGCGCGCAGCGGCTTCCGCAGTATCTTCCGGTCGCGTGTTGAAGGCGATTGCCGCGTCCGGCGCCGCCTCATGGACGATGTTCACCACCATCTCGAACAATGCCAGGCTGTCAGGCGGAATCGCGAGGCGGCCACCAATCACCACGCAATCATAGGTGGTTGCGCGCAAGGCCTTGTCCAGCATCGTGCTGCCCGCGGCATCGGGCGTGATCATGCAGGTGTCGCCTTGCCAGCCGCATTCCTCGATTTCCGGTGGCGATCCCGATGCCGACGTTGATCTTTGCGGCATCGAAGCCGGGGGGGGGGCAGGGTCGGTAAAATCGGCGGTTTCCGGCTTTTGACCAACGAACAAGATGCGCTTCATCGGGTTCATCCTCCTGTTTTAGCCCGCCTTATTGCCAAATCAGGAGCCGCTTTGGCAAGTTAAACCATCAGGCTCAGGACATCGTCGATCCGGGCCGTGGCAAAGCCCACCGCACTGTCGGAAATGCCGTAGGGGATGAGCAGTTGCTCGCCAACCTTCAGCACGCCGCAGGTATAGATGACGTTAGGCACATAGCCGGAGCGATCGGCATTTTCGGCGGTCAGCACCGGCTCGCGGGTACGGCCGATCAGCTTTGACGGATCTTTCGCATCGAGCAGCGCGCAGCCCAGTGCATATTTTCGCATCGCGCCGACGCCGTGCGTGAACAGCAGCCAGCCGGCGTCGGTCAGGATCGGACTGCCGCAATTGCCGATCTGGATAAATTCCCATGGGTATTTCGGCTCCATCAGCAATACCCCGTCGTCGTCCCAGCAGTTCAGCCGATCGGAGCGCAGCAGGAACAGATTCTTGCCGTCCTGCCTGCCGACCATGATATATTTGCCGTCGATCTGCTGCGGAAACAGCGCCATGCCCTTGTTACGCCCGGCCCGCCCGGTGATCGGTTCCAGCAAAAAGCTGCGAAAATCATCGGTGCGCATCAATTCCGACCGGATCGAGCTGCCCGAATAGGCGGTGTAGGTGCCGATCCATTCATAGCTGCCATCGTCATGTTGCAGCCGCACCATGCGCAGGTCTTCCAGGCCGTTGCTCTGTTGCTCGGTGATCGGAAAAATCACCGTGTTGGACAGGCTGCTTTCGGGGTGACGATGCACTCTGACTGCGCTTTCGGAGCCGATCGGTACCTGGCTGTCGAGTTCGACGGCGGTAGCGAAATGGCTCTGCGGCCATAGTTCGAACGTGCCATCGTCGTGCGCGATGCCCTCGCGAAAAACGATCGAGCTGATGTGGCCTTCGCCGACCGCCCGCAAGCTCATGACGAATCGCGACGAACCATGGACCATGCCGGATTGGTCGGGGTGCGGGACAATCGACGGGTTCATCAGGGCGGCGGCGGCATAGGTATATTCATGGCAGAAAAACGCGCCGATCAGGCGTTTGCGCTCGCGCGAAAATGTACTGCCATCGAGATTGAGCATGCGCTCGAGACTGGCATAGCGGGTGTCGAAGACCTGTTCGGTCTGCCAATGCCGCTCGCCAAAATCTTTCAGCACATTTTTATATTCCCGGTGTGCCTCGCGCTCGGTCAGGCTGGTGATATCCTCCACCAGCTTGATCGCCCGCAACGGCTTGGCATTGTTTGCCTGCCAGCCGAGATGGAACGGCCGCAGCACCACGCGCGAAGGGTCCGCATGCAGCCTGGTGTCGAGAATTCGCAGGGGATTGGTATTCAACGACAGCGTAGAAGCCAAATCATTCACCTTGGGCTGCTGCGTATCGGTGCTTGCCGAGCAGGCCCATCAGGTTGCCATGAGCGAGGTGGAATGCCAAGATTGATTCCGCACCGCAGTTCTCATTCGAGCCGCGCGGCGTAACCCCGTCGCGGCAGCGTCCCGATGCCAGATCGACCAGCACCGCGCCGCGATCATTCGCGCCGAAGAACCAGCGATAGGCCGCCATCGCATGAGCGACCCAGCGTTCGTCACCGGTCACTGCATAGGCGGCGGCAGCGGCGTCCGTCGCGGCCTGTGCTTCCAGCGGTTGCTGGTCGAACGGCAGCTGAGCGTACTCATGTCCGAAAGTTTCGGAACCGACCGGCCTGAAATAGCCACCGGGGGCGGTCTGGCGGTCGGCGATCCAATGCAGGCTTTGCACGCCGGCCTCTACCCATTCCGGTCGATCCCGCAGCGCGCCGGCTTCGATCAGGGCTTGCGACAGACGCGGATTGTCATAGCCCAGAACAGTCTCGAACCAGCCCCAATCGGGGCGCCGCGTGGCCTCCAGCAGGCGATTGAGCAGCGCCCCGCCGCGATCGAGCAAACGCGTCGCTGCCGCATTAGCTCCACCCGCATGATAGCCTCCGGCGCGGATCACGGCGCCGGCCCCAAGCATGGCAAAGGCTATTGCCCGAGGCGAATCGATCTTTTCAAAGCCGGGTAGCGCTTCATCGAACCAGCGCCGGGCCCAGCGCCGCAAATCGGCGTCGGCGGCTCGCTCGACGGTATGGCCAAGGGACCACAGCGCCCGCCCGTTGGAATCCTCTGAGCCGGTCTCCTCGCACCATTTACGATCGAAGCTCATGAAATTGCGAAAGCATTTGCGATCTTCATTCCAGGCATGCTGAATGAAGCTGGCATAGATGACGCTCCATTTCGTCCGTTCCGCCGCACTGATCCCGGATACGGCATTCATGAGCATCAGCGCTCGAACGTTATCATCCAGACAATAGCCGTGGCGCCGATCGGCAATGATGCCGATCGCATGCTGCAACATCCCGGTGGCGTCGCTCATGGCAAAGACACCAGCCAGGCCGGGCGTCGCGGTAATCGGCACACCGGGGTGCCGCGGGCGAACTGCCCGGCTCACCAAAGCGGCACTGGCGGCGGCGAATTGCGGCCAGGTCGTGGCGCGACCGCGCGCATAGGCCCGACGCTTGATCGAGGCCAGCCGATCGGGATCATCGAGCAGATGGATGACCGCGTCGGCTATAGCTGCGGTAGAATTCGGTTCTACCAGTACGCCGACGCCATCGGCAAGCAGTTCGCGGGCATGGACATAAGGGGTGGAAACCACCGCCTTGCCCAACGCCACGGCATAGCTGAGCGTGCCCGAGGTCGCCTGCTGGAGGTTCAGGTACGGCGTAACATAGATGTCGCAGGCTTCAAGCTGGTCGAGCAGTTCGGAATTTTCCAGAAAACGACCATCCCAGATAATATGCGACTCGACGCCAAGCTGCCGGGCCTTTGCCATCAGCGTCTCGCGATAGCTTTCGCCCTGTTCCTCGACCAGCTTCGGATGAGTGGCGCCGGCGATGCGGTACACGGTGCGCGGATGGCGGGCGACGATCGCCGGCATCGCTTCGATCATATGCTCCAGCCCCTTGCCCGGCCCGAGCAGGCCGAAAGTCATCAGGACATTGCAATCCTGCAGGCCCAGTTCGGTCTTGAAAATGGCCTCTCGCCCGAACGGACGGTCGGGGGCGCCATGAGCAATGACTTCGATCGACTCGACCGGGGCGCCATAGACATCCGCCAGCAGGCCGCGACCATGTTCGGACATCACCATCATCCGCGATGCGCGCTTGATCAGGTGGCGCATGATGCGGGCCTGGCGCGGCGAGGGGTCGCTCAGCACGGTGTGAAAGGTGACGATCAGCGGCGCTGCCAGCCGGTCGGTAAAATCGCACACCATCTCGCCATCGGGGCCGCCGTAGATGCCGAATTCGTGCTGCAACCATACGGCATCGAAGTTGGCGTCATTGATCGAGCGAGCAGCTTCCAGATATGAATCAGGCTCTGACGACTGGATGATCTGGGTCACGCCATGATAGGTCAGAGACTGGTGGCCATCATCCAGCGCGTAGATATTGAAGACGATTTCGGGGTGATACGTCCCCAATTGGGCAAATACATCACTGGTGAATGTTGCGATGCCGCATTGGAGCGGCGCAAAGGTACCGATCAACGCCACCCGCTTGACCGCGCCGCCTGCGGCTTGCCCGTCCTTGGGCTGCATTACCCGCGACTGATGGATCTGGACGATCTCACCACCGGGAAGTGCCTCGGCGGCGATAAAAGAAGTGGTGCGCTCGCCCTCAAGAAATGGAAATGCCATCGGAACAATCCTCGAAAAAGGGAGTCTTGCCTAGATAAAACCATTCCAGCCCGATTCGAGCTAGGTTGGTTTTCTGAAGCGAGTATGAACGTTAAACGCCCCGACTGTCCAACTGGTTCCTTGCAGTGCAGCATGGATTGGGTGGAATAGCCCCGAATTGACGAAAATTGGTGTCGCTTTCAAACCCCGCGCTGGAACCACCCTTCCGGATAAGTGTTTGAAGAAACGAAGGCGTTGCCTTCGCGATACCATCTACCCAAGGAGATTTGACATGGGTTCGACAAGTGACCGCGTGAAGGGCGCCGCCAATTCCGCCGTTGGCAAGGCCAAGGAAACGATCGGCAAAGAGACCGGAGATGCCGGACTGGCTGCAAAGGGCGCTGCCCAGGATGCCAAAGGCAAGGTGCAGACCGCTGTCGGCAAGGTGAAAGCCGCGACCGAGAAGTAACCTCGCGTTGATTATGTCAGGAGGCTCCGCCAGCAATGGCGGAGCCCAGACGCATACGCGTGAAAAAGATAGTAACTAATCCGTCTAATCCAATGTAACCCGATTATTTTTTCGAATGATTGCGATGATGTTTCGCGTTGCTCAACCTGTCGAGCAGATCCTCGAAATCCACTGGCAGGGGTTCTTCCGTTACAGCATCATACAATGCCTTGATGCCGTTCGCCCAGGCGGGTTTCTCCCGCCCGGACCGCTCTGAATGGGACATGGCAACCCGTTGCTGCTTTGAAACATATCGGTTGGTCATCTCAAGAGACTACCTGCGGGTTGGAATTCGATCCGCGAATGGCTCGCATCGACGCCAGGGGGGCGGCCAATGTCGATAATGTCGTTCGCGCAATGCTGCCATCAGCCGCGTCGCAGGCGATCTGCGAAGCGGTTAATGCGCGAGCATTACGGCGCAGCAATGGCAGAGCTTTTTCAATACCATCCTTGACCGTTGTGATGCCCGGTTGCATGGACAATGGTACAGCGCCGCCGCCATCCTTATTGCCGTACATGCAAGATTCCTTTACGATAGCGCCGACGCAAGTGCTCCTGACTTGTTGCTATCGAATACGGGGGAAACCCGTGTTTGTTCCGAGATTTGCGACAAATTGAATGTTTATCCCATTATTTGCGGCGATATCGGCCAGGCTGTGCGCCAATCTCGACCAACCGTCGGGAACCGATTTAAAAGTCATTCGTTATCTCTGCAGAGCAAATAGCGCCGAGGGAAACAAGCAATGTCCACGCATCCTGTGAGTGAACGTGTGGAACCCGAAGGCAGAGCCAGCCCGGCTGGTCCACCTCTTTCCGATGCGCAATTTCATTGCGAACTGGCCAATGTCAGTCAGCATCTGCGGGCATTTGCCCGTTCATTGTGTGGCTGTCGGGATCGCGCCGATGACCTTGCGCAGGAAACCCTGCTGAAGGCTTGGGCTGCGCGTGAGCGTTACGTAGCCGGTACCAGCTTTCGCGCCTGGACTTTTACCATTTTGCGTAATCACTACTTTGGCCAACTGCGGCGCGAGCGTTTCACCGGCGCTTATGACGAGGCGGTGGCTGAGCGCGTATTGCAGGCGCCAGGCAATCAGGAAAGCATCGTCGAGGCCACCGATGTCCTGCGCGCCTTGGCAACCTTGCCGGATGCGCAACGCGAGGTGCTGATCCTGGTAGCAATCGGCAACGTCGGTTACGAAGAAATTGCCCAGATCTGCGGAATAGCATTAGGCACGGTAAAGAGCCGGATTTCGCGGGCGCGGGCCATGCTGGCGGCAGTGATGGAAAGTGGCGTTCTCCCTGATTTCCGTCACAATTTCATATTGGAAGGCGATGTGATCGACACTTTCTTCGCGCAGTTGAATCAGGTTGTTGCCCAGGAACAGCAGAAGCGGCTGGCCGCCTGATAGCGTCAGTCCGCGTAATGCGGCACGGCGCTGGCAGCAGAGTTTGGTCGACTGGCGCTGGAAACGGCGGAAGCGGGTATTTCGGCCTTGATCTCCAGGCCATCCGGCAACCAGTCGAATTGCAGTGTACCCCCTAGCTGCCGGACAATGCTAAGTTCAGCCAGTCTGTAGCCAAACCCTCGTTTTGCCGGTTCGACCACTGTCGGCCCGCCATGTTCCCGCCAATGGATTACGATCTGCGGGTCGCATTCCACGGTGATCGCAATATAGCCGTTGTCGGCGCTAAGCGCTCCATATTTGAGCGAATTGGTACCCATCTCGTGGATGAACAGGGCCAGCGGCGTAGCTGCCTGTTCGCCTACCGGGATGTCTCCGCCCTCGATCTGCCAGCGCGGCTGTTGGTCCGAAGCGTAAGGCGTCATCAGCGTATCCAGCAGTTCACGCAGGCTTGGATCGGCGTGGCCGATGGCGTGGCTGACGAATTGTGGGCGTACCAGGTCGTGCGCCCGCCCGAGCGCCCGCAACCGCGATTGCATCTCGCCGGCTACCGGCTTGAGCGCGGGATGATTGCGCAACGTCATCGAAATCAGCCCCTGAGTCACCGCGAACAGGTTCTTGATCCGGTGGCTGAGTTCCTGCGACATCATCTGCAGCATCTCGCTCGCCTGCATCTGGCCCTGGATATCGGTGCAAGTGCCGATCCACCGCACGATCTCGCCGCGGGAGTCGCGGATCGGCAGGCCGCGCGCCAGCATCCACACATATTCGCCGTCGTGGCGGCGCAGGCGATAGTTGACGGCATAGCCGCTGTCAGTGGTCATCGCTTCGGTCCACGCCGCACTGGTTCCCGCGACATCGTCGGGATGAAGAAATTCCATCCAGCGCGCGCCGGTGCTGGCCGCTGCGGGCTGGCCGATAAATTTGCACCATTGCTCGCTGAAATAATCGGTCATCCCGTCAGGCAGAGACGACCAGACCAATTGTGGCAGCGCATTGACCAGCACCTCGAAACGCTGTTCCATATGATCGAGCCGGGCCTTGGAGGTAACGGACTGGCGGCGATGCTCGGTCGCTTGCCGCCATTTTTCAAGCAGCGCCGTCGCCGCCTCGGCCAGCGTTTCCAGCGCCTCCACCTGATCAGGCGAAAGCGCCGCGCGGGGCTGGCTGTCGATCACGCAAAACGAACCTTGCGGTGTGCCATCGGCAGACACGAGCGGCTGGCCGGCGTAGAACCGGATATGCGGTGCGCCCGTGACCATCGGGTTTGCAGAGAAACGTAAATCGAGCCGGGCGTCCGATACCGTCATCAAGCCGTCATGGGCCATGGCCTGCACGCAGAACGAATGCGCAAGCGGTGCCGCGTCCAGTTTCACCCCGCTCTTGCCGACAAACAGCTGGGTGTCGGCGAAGACCAGCGTAACCATGGCGATCGGCGCCTCGCAGATGCGCGCGGACAGCCGCGCCAGCCGGTCGAGCTGGCGGTGCAGGTTAGCGTCGTCGAATTGATCACGGCCAGCTGGCGCGGGTCCGCCGCCTTCGCTGTTGCTGAGGGTCAGGTCGGGCAAGCGCGAAAGCTCCGGGTTTCGGTACGGCGCGGTCGGCAAAGTTGGCCGGCCAGCCGAACGTAGATCACAAATATCTCGACAGGATTATGTCGTGCGCCAGCATAAAAGCAATAAATTTTGCCCGTACGGTGGAGTGAAGTCCTAAAATACAAGTAAAGGGGCCGGATTGCTCCGACCCCCCTACCTGTGGACCAGCCTTGCGGCCGAACGCGAGTTTTAGTTGCCCGAACCGGGGCCGTATGTGATTTCCACACGGCGGTTCTGCACTTCCCGGACACCGTCGGCGGTAGGAACCCGTGGGTTCATCTTGCCGAAGGCCTGGCTCGAAATGGTCGAGTCAGCGATACCGTGCGCGGTCAGGTAGCCACGAACCGAAGCGTTACGCCGCGCCGAAAGGCCCAGGTTGTACTTCTGGCTACCGGACAGATCGGTGTAACCCGCCAGCATGATCGGCACCGAGCCGCAATTGCCGTAAGCCTGAACCGCGCTGTCGAGGATCGAAGTTGCCTCTGGCGTAAGGTCTGACTTATTCCAGTCGAAGAACACGATATACGGGCCCTTGTTGCAAGTTGCGACCGGCGGCGGGGGTGGCGGCGGCGGGG
>CAZZYX010000036.1:0-27244 GCA_964658485.1 uncultured Acetobacteraceae bacterium
CATGGCGATCTGTCCACCAATGCCGCGATGGTGCTGGCCAAACCGGCGCGGACCAATCCACGCGGGCTGGCCGAGGCGCTGGCGGGCGAGTTGGGCAAGCTGCCGCAGGTGGCCAGCGCCGAAATCGCCGGGCCAGGCTTTATCAACCTGCGGCTGGCGAGCGGGAGCTGGCTCGACGAATTGCGCGCGATTGCTGCCTTGGGCGCTGATTACGGGCGCTCGACGATGGGCGGCGGTGCGGTGGTGAATGTCGAATATGTCTCGGCCAATCCGACCGGGCCGATGCATATGGGGCATTGCCGGGGCGCGGTGATCGGCGATGCGCTGGCGACGTTGCTGGAATATGCCGGGCACCAGGTCATCCGCGAATATTACGTCAACGATGCCGGCGGGCAAGTCGATGTCCTCGCCCGGTCGGTGCATCTGCGTTATCGCGAGGCATTGTCTGTCGCGGGGGGCGAACCGACGCCGGTCCCCGAGGGCCTGTATCCCGGCGATTATTTGATCCCGATCGGGCAGGTGCTGGCTGCGGAATTCGGCGATCGCTATGCTGCCGCGCCCGAGAGCGAATGGCTGGCGCTGTTCCGCACCCGCGCCGTGGCCGCGATGCTGGTGATGATCCGCGACGATCTGGCGCTGCTGGGTATCGCGCACGATGTGTTTTCGTCGGAGGCCGAGTTGCAGGCCGCCGGCAAGCCGGAAGAGGCAGAGACGTGGCTGCGCGCGCGCGACCTGGTCTATGACGGCGTGCTGGAGGCGCCCAAGGGAAAGGTTATCGAGGATTGGGAGCCGGTGGCGCTGCCGCTGTTCCGTTCGACCCGGTTTGGCGATGACCAGGACCGTCCGATCAAGAAATCCGATGGCAAATGGACCTATTTCGGCGCCGATCTCGCCTATCATTTCCAGAAGGCGCAGACTGCCGACGCGCTGGTGGATATCTTGGGCGCCGATCATGCCGGCACGGTCAAGCGGATCAAGGCTGCCGTCGCCGCGCTGACCGCGGAGCAGGGACGTTCGCTCCCGTTCGAGGTGAAGCTGGTGCAGATGGTGCAATTGCTGCGTAACGGCGAGCCGGTCAAGATGTCCAAGCGGTCGGGCAATTTCGTCACTTTGGCGGAGGTCGTGAGCGAAGTCGGCAAGGATGTGGTGCGCTTCACCATGCTGACCCGCAAGCCCGAAGCGCAGATGGATTTCGATTTCGCCAAGGTGGTCGAGGCGAGCAAGGACAACCCGGTGTTCTATGTGCAATACGCCCATGCCCGCATTCGCTCGACGTTACGCAAGGGCGCGGCCGAGGGGATCGTGCCCAGTGCCGACGCGCTGCACCGGCTGGGCGCGGAAGAGCTGGCCTTGGTCGCGCGCGCCGCGCAATTCCCGCGTCAGGTGGAGGCGGCGGCGGCGGCGCGCGAACCGCATCGGATCGCCTTTTTCATGGCTGAACTGGCAGCGGAACTGCACGCTTACTGGAATTTGGGCAACGATCAGCCGGCCAAGCGCTTTATCGTCGCGCAGGATGCCGAATTGACCGGAGCAAGGCTGTTCCTTGGCGCGCAAATCGGGCAGGTTATCCGGAACGGACTGGCGCTGCTGGGCGTGGCCGCGGTGGAGGAGATGTAGCCATGACGGGTGGATACCAACACCGCCCACCAGACTGGCAGGATAGTGCCGAACGGGGCGCCGCCATCGCGCCTGGCGCCGAACGCCGGCTGCCGGGGCTTCATGATGAAGAGCGCCTGCCATGGCTCGATGCGGGCGAGGACGAGCTGTATGGCGGGGGCATCGATCCTGCTCGCGTCTGGGCTGTCGTGCTCGTCGGGCTGGCGCTGCTGGTCACGAGCGTCGGCGGCGTATGGTGGACCATTCATCGCGGCGACCGGGCCGCGCAACTGGCCGATGGCAGCATTATCGCGGCGCCGCCCGGCCCGATCAAGGTGGCCCCGCAAGACCCCGGCGGCAAGACCTTCGACGGCACCGGCGATTCCAGTTTTACGGTGTCGCAAGGCCATAGTCCCGGCGCCACGCTGGCTGGCGGTGGCGATCATGCCGGCGATGGCGGCGCACCGGCTGACCCGGCTTCGGCAGCGGCTGGAAACACCGGGGCCGGCAGCGCCGAGGCAATGATCGACGCGCCGGGGAAGACGGCCGGCGGCGTCGGCGTGCAGGTCGGCGCCTTTTCGACACAATTGGCGGCCGAAGCCGCGTGGGAGCATCTGGCCAAGGCGTATGATGCGCTTTCCGGCAGCAGTCATCGGATCGTCGAAGGCAAGGCCGACATCGGCACGGTCTATCGCTTGCAGGTGGTGGCCGGCAACGACAGCGCGGCGACCGCGCTGTGCGAGCGGCTGAAGACCGCGGGGCTCAATTGCCAGGTCAAGGACTGAACCCATGACCCCGGCAATCTTCGGCCTGTCCGGGCCGGTTCTCACCAGTGAAGAGCGCAGTTTTTTTCGCGATGCCGACCCGGCGGGCTACATCCTGTTTGGCCGTAATGTGCAGGGTCGTGCCCAGTTACGCGGCTTGACCGACCAGTTGCGCAACATCCATGGCCGCGATCGGCTGTTCGTCTGCATCGATCAGGAAGGTGGCCGGGTCGCCCGGATGCGGCCCCCCGAATGGCCCGCCTATCCGCCGGGCGAGGTCTTCGACCGGCTCTATGACCTTGCCCCGATCAGCGCCATTGCCGCCGCCCGCGCCAATGCCCACGCGCTGGGGCTCGATCTGGCCGAGGTCGGGATCACCGTCGATTGCGCGCCGTTGCTCGATGTCCGTCAGCCGGGTACGCATGATGTGATAGGCGATCGCGCAATGGGCCGCGAGCCGCTGCGCGTTGCCGCGCTGGGCCGCGCGGTGCTGGACGGGCTGGCCGCTGCCGGGGTGGCCGGGGTCGTCAAGCACATGCCGGGCCATGGCCGCGCCCACGCCGACAGCCATCGGGAATTGCCGACGGTCACCGCCAGCGAGGCCGAGCTGGAGCGCGACCTCGCTCCGTTCCGCGCGCTGGCGCATGCGCCGATCGGCATGACCGGGCATATCCTGTTTACGGCCTGGGACGCGGAACATCCGGCGACGATTTCGCCTTATGTGGTCCAGGCGATCATCCGCGAGCGGATCGGCTTTGACGGGCTGCTGCTGACCGACGACATCGATATGGCTGCGCTCAGCGGCACCATACCCGCGCGTTCGGCGCAGGCGATCGCTGCCGGCTGCGATATCGTGCTCAATTGCTGGGGACGGATGGACGATATGGTCGGCATGGCGAAAATATTGCCCACGATCACCGAACAGGCAGCGGCGCGGCTTGAACGGGCGCTGCATTCGGTACCGGCCCCCGCCGCGGCTTCCCAGGCGCGACTGGTCGAAACGCGCGATGCCTTGCTGGGGTTGCTGACAAGTGATCGATGAAGCCTGGGACATGCCCGAAGTCGCGGCTGGCCCTGGCGCGCTGCATCTGGATTTGGATGGCTGGGAAGGGCCGCTCGACCTGCTGCTCGATCTCGCGCGGCGGCAAAAGGTCGATCTGCTGCGGATATCGATCCTTGAACTGGTCGATCAATACCTGGTCTATATCGGGCAGGCCGCGGACATGCGGCTGGAACTGGCCGCCGACTATCTGGTGATGGCGGCATGGCTCGCCTACCTCAAATCGGCGCTGTTGCTGCCGCGCGAGGAACAGGAAGACCCCAGCGCGGAGGAATTGGCGCTGCGCCTGCAATTGCGGCTGGCGCGGCTGGCGGCGATGCGCGAGGCGGCGGCGCGGCTCATGGCGCGCGACCGGCTGGGCCGCGATGTCTTCGCCCGCGGCGCGCCCGAAGGGCTGCGGCTGGATCGTCGGCATGTCTGGCAATGCGACCTGTTTGCGCTGATGCAGGGCTATGGCCAGGCCAAACTGCGCACCCAGCCGGTGGTGCACATGGTGCGTGATCGGCTGGTGGTGACCCTGGAAGCAGCGCTGGCACGGGTCTGGGCGATGCTGGGGGTGACGCGCGACTGGGCGGAATTGCGCACATTCCTGCCGGATCAGGGTGTATCGCCAGACCCCCGCCTGCGGCGTTCGGCGCTGGCATCCAGCTTCGTTGCCGCGCTGGAACTGGCGCGGTTGGGCAAGGCGGAACTGGCGCAGCAGGAGATATTCGGCCCGCTGCTGCTGCGGCGCGCGCAATCGTGAGCGACGACCTGGAACGCGCGGTGGAGGCGGCGCTGTTCGCGGCAACCGCAGCGATGAGCGCAGCAGAAATCTCCACCCATCTTGGCGGTGCCGATGTGGGCGAGGCATTAGCGGCACTCGCCAGTCATTACGCGTCGCGCGGGGTGCACCTGGTCCAGCGCGGCGATCGCTGGCATTTCCAGACCGCGCCCGACCTTGCTTACCTGCTGCGCCGCGAGCGCGAGGAACCGCGCCGCCTGTCGCGCGCAGCTACCGAATGCCTGGCGATCGTCGCCTATCATGAGCCGGTAAGCCGCGCCGAAATCGAATCGATCCGCGGCGTGCAAACCGCACGAGGCACTCTCGACGTGTTGATGGGGGCCGGCTGGGTGCGCGTTGCCGGCCGGCGCGAGGTGCCTGGGCGCCCGGTGATCTATGCTACCACGCCCGAATTCCTGCGCCATTTCGGACTGGCCTCGCGTCGCGATCTGCCCGGGATCGACGAACTGCGCGCCGCCGGCCTGCTCGATCCGGTCGAGGACGCGCTGGCAGCCGCAGTGCGGACGGCGAGTGCATCAGCGGATGAATCCGGACATGGGGTGGCAGAAACGGAACAAAGCGCCTAGATAGGATGGACAAGAGCAGGATCGCGGTCGAATTCAACACGCGCGCTCCCCGCATGTTTTCTGGAGTAGGTTCCATGGGTCTTTCGCTTCCGCACCTGGTCATTCTGGCACTGGTAGTGCTGGTATTGTTCGGTCGTGGCCGTATCTCCGAAATGATGGGCGATTTCGGCAAAGGTATCAAAAGCTTCAAGGAGGGTATGTCGGACGAGACCACCAATCGTCCGGTCACGCCGCCCGCCGTGGTCGTGCCGCCGGTGCCGATTTCTCCCCCTGGCGCCGAGGTTCCTGTCGCGACGGTCAAGCCGGTGCCCAGCGATCATCCCGAAGCAGGTCGCAACTGACCTCGCCCCGTCCTCCGCATCGCCACCGCTGACATGCTGTTCGATATTGCTCCTTCGGAAATGTTGCTGACCGTGATTGTCGCGGTGGTGGTGATCGGCCCCAAGGACCTGCCGCTGGCGATGCGCACCGCTGGGCGCTGGCTGGGCAAGATGCGCCGGGTTTCGGGCCATTTTCGCACCGGTATCGAAACCATGATTCGCGAGGCCGAACTCGAGGATATGGAAAAGAAATGGCGTGAACAGAACGAAACCATCATGCAGGCGCATCCTCACGCTGAGACGCCGGTGACCCCCGAACTGATCGAGCACGCGCCGCCCGGAGCCAAGCAAGGCGACACGGCGGTGCCGGAATTGAGCGACAATGGGGCGTCCCATCGCAGCGCCGATCGTGGCGATGACATGGGCGGTCACAGCCATTTCCCGGATGAAGAGCCGCAGTTGCCGCTATCGCCTGCGCATCCCGCCATGCCGCCCCCGGCGGATTGAGCGGCACCGCCACCATGGCATTCAGAATCCCCGACATCGACGACACCCAGGCCCCGCTGCTGGACCACCTTATCGAACTGCGTGCCCGGCTGATGCGCTGTATCGCGGTCCTGGTCGTTACCTTCTGCGTCTGCCTTTATTACGTCGATAATATCTTCGCGTTCCTGGTCCAGCCGCTGGCCGGGGCATTTCCCAAGGGGGTAGTGGCGCGGCTGGTCTATACCAAGCTTTACGAAGCCTTTTTCGTCGAACTGAAAGTGGCGCTGTTCGCTGCATTTTTCGTCAGCTTTCCGGTGATCGCCAACCAGCTCTGGGCGTTTGTCGCGCCCGGCCTCTACGCCAAGGAAAAGCGCGCCTTCCTGCCGTTCCTGATCGCCACGCCGGTGTTGTTCACCTGCGGCGCGGCGCTGGCCTATTATGTCGTCATGCCCACCGCGTTCCGCTGGCTGCTGGGCTTTTCGGGCACGCGCGGCGGGATCAAGCTGGAGGCCATGCCCAGCACCGGCGATTATCTCGGGCTGGTGATGCAGTTCATCCTGGTGTTCGGGATAAGTTTCCTGCTGCCCGTGCTGTTGTTGCTGTTGAACCGTGCCGGCATCGTCAATCGCAAGCAGTTGTCTTCTGCGCGCCGCTATGTGGTGGTCGCGATCGTGGCCATGGCGGCGGTGATGACCCCGCCGGACGTCGCCTCGCAATTGATGCTGGCGGTGCCGATGCTATTCCTGTTCGAAGGGTCGCTGATCGTCATGTGGCTGGGCGAACGCACGGCGGCCAGGGAAGCCGCAACGGAAGCGACGACGGTAATCGAAGGCAAGACCGGGTAGGCGCCAGTGGCGGATCTCCCCATAGGCGGCAATATAACGGGTTCGTCGCCCCGGAACTGATCCGGGGTCAGGCCAGCATTCGACCCAATGGCTAATTTGAAGGCCTTACCGGCCGGATCTGCTCTGTCGATCTTGCTTCGCGCGCAAAAAGCGGGATCCCGGATCAAGTCCGGAAAATAAATAAGGCTGAGTTAGCGCCTATGGGGTTTACTCCCTTGGCCGGAGGACCGTCTGATTAGGTAATTTCAACTAGTTTTGGGCGCCGGCTAAAATCTGCGCCGAAGAAATATTATCTTGAGCATGATCTGGGTGAGATGGAATCGCATCATACCGGATTTGCGTCATTTTTCGTGAAAATTGCGTCCCGTTCTTTTCGTCGTGCTCTCGCAACTACCGCCCGCTGATCCAGCGACCAAGGATATTGAGGTTAATTTGATTGACGAATCATCAAAACTACACGCAATCGTTATTTGTGCGGAAACCGTTTTCTAGCACTGACCGTATATGATCCAAAAAAATTCGCGGACGTATAACGGCCAGTGCCAAAACAAGGTGGATTATTCGCCAGAGCGGCACTGCTCTAAGATATAGAAACTGGATCGCGCATGGACGGATTTACACAGAATTGGCGCCATGCGCTTCGAAACCCTGCCACCTCGATCAGGAGATTCGGGGTAGCCGGGGTATTGTTCGCCGCGATCCTGGCCGGACCGGCGTTGGAGCATGGCGGTTGGGGACGGCTGGTGGCCGGCAGCATGGGTGGTATCGCGAGCGCGCGACGGTTGTTGCTTGATCCGATCCTGTACCTGAACCAGCGGTCGCCTGGTGCTCGTGGCGCTGGGGCGCTGTTGCAGACCAAGAACCGGTTAGCGCAAGCCGGAGGCAATCCGGTCACACCCCACGAGCGGGTATTGGCAAATGTGCGCTATGGGCCGGCGAGCATGATCGCACCGCTCTCTCCCAACGATGTTTTACCCGGCGTTGCCGCGCTGGAACCCGCGCCCGCTGCTTTTCCGGATAGCGGGCAATTTTCCGGCCCGGGCTCGTCCGGGGTCCCGTTTTCGCCCAGTGGCGGCCCCGGCGGCGGCTCCAGCGGTGGTTCGGGCGGCACTGGCGGTTCCGGCGGAACGGGCGGCACGAGTGGTTCCGGTGGGAGCACGCCTGTTGGTGCCGTGCCAGAGCCGGGCACGTGGTCCATGCTCATACTGGGCATGGGCGTGATGGGCGCCGGATTGCGTGCCATGCACCGACGCCGCATCACGATCGGATCCGTGGTTTAATGTTCCACACTATATCCTGTGATTGCAGCCGTCTTTAGAACTCGATGGGGCGGACTGGATTATTCGGCTGGTGCGCGGCCGGCATCTTGCTTGCCGAGTGGCTTTGGCTGCGCGGTCCCGACATGGCCGCGCCGGCGATGCCGATCATTGCCAGCCAGCCAGCCCCAATCTCCTCGCCCTTACCAAGCGAGAGTGACGGCGACACCCGCATAAACTACCCGCCGGACCGATATCCGCAATTGCGCCTGGACAATGGCGAAACCCGCGCCGTCCACAGCATCCTCAAGGTACCCCGTTCCCTCACCTTCGGTGACTATGTCTGGAACGCGGACGGCGTGCCGCCCGGGCGGGTCTGGGTGCGGGTCGACCTGGCCAGGCAGATGGTGTCGGTATTTCGTGGTGTCGACGAAATCGGTACGGCGCTGGTGATTTATGGCGCACCGACCAAGCCGACGCCGGTCGGTGTTTTCCACGTTTTGGAAAAATCCAAGTATTACTACTCCAAAACCTACGATGCGCCGATGCCGTATGCGCTGCGGCTCACCGCCGACGGCGTTGCCCTGCACGCCAGCGCGGTGCGCGAACGATCGGCGACTCACGGTTGCATCGGCTTGCCGGCAGAATTCGCCCGGCTGCTCTACGATGCCATGAACCGGGGTGACGAAGTCGAGATCATGCCAGCCAAAGTGTGAGCGTCCACTTTGCCGGCCGAAAAGTCTTGTTTTAGCGTAATAAAAAGACGCGCTGCTTTTAGCTAAGGCTTGGTCGGAACCCGCGCTCTAGCAATAATATCAATAAACCACCGTTAATCACATTCCTTGCATGTGGATTAAACGGATTTCGCGAAGCTCCTGTTGCTGTTCAGGATCTTTGCAACATGGTCAAACTCGCGACGCCATATCGACTCGGACTATGCGTTTTCGCGCTATCGAGCCTGATGATTGTCGGAGCGGCGCCGATGTCGGTAAACTTCGACCAACGCATTCTTGTCGCCCAAAATTTCGAGCGAACACGGCTGGGGCTGGAGCCATTGCGCTGGAACCCCGATCTTGCCGCCGACGCGGCGCTCTGGGCCAATCGGCTCGCCAGTTCGCATCGTTTCGAACATGCGCCGGAAAACAACGAAGCGCCCGAGGGTGAAAATCTGTGGGAAGGCACGCGGCATTACTACCCGGCCGAAGCCATGGTCGATGCCTGGGTGAGAGAGAAGAAATACTTCAAGCCAGGCATATTTCCGAACAATAGCACGACCGGAAATGTCGAGGATGTCGGGCATTTTACCCAGATAGCTTGGCGAAATACCACGGAGGTCGGCTGTGCCACCGCCGCAAACGCCGACAACGACGTGCTGGTGTGCCGGTATTCACAGGCCGGTAATTACGTCGGGCAAAGGCCGTTTTAAGCTTTACCCCGACACCTTGCGTCCGCCGACCCACACTTCCAGCACCTGCGTCGCGCGCAAATCACCGGGGCTGGCCAGCAGCGGGTCGCGGTCGATCAGCAGGAAGTCGGCGCGCTGGCCGACCTCTATGCGGCCAAAGTGACCATCGCCGAAGCCGGCGTAAGCGGCGTTGCTGGTGACGGCGGCAAATGCCGCTTCGCGTGAGAGTTTCTCCTGCGGTTGCCAGCCGCCATAGGGTTGCGAATCGGCGCCCTGGCGAGTGATCGCAGTGGCCAGCGCGGCGAACGGGTCAGGCGCTTCGCCCGGGGCGCCCGAGCCGAACGCGAGCACCGCGCCGCTGGCGGCAACGGACTTCCACGGGAAGGCGGTGCCGGCCCGGGTTGGTCCCAGCCGGGTGTCGGCCATGTCGCGCCCGCTGGCGACCTCGCCCGGCAGCATCGTCGCCACCACGCCATGCGCGCCGAACTGGGCCAGATCGGCGGGATCGACCAGTTGGCTATCCTCGATCCGCCAGCGGCGATCACCACGATAGGTGTCGGCAAGATCGGCAATGGCGCCCAGCGCTTCGGCAACGGCGGCATCGCCGGAGGCGTGGATAGCGACCTGGAAATGATCGATGGCGGCGCGGCTCATCAGGTTTTTCAACTGGGTTTCGCTCAGCCGGGACAGGCCGCGGTTCGCCGGCTCATCGGCATAAGGCAGTTTGAGCAGCGCGCTGTGCTGGTTCAGCGTGCCATCCAGCGTCAGGCTGACCCCGTCCAGACGTAGCCGGTCGTCATACAGCCACGGTGTCGGGCCGGGGCCGCCGATCAGCGCCATGCCATCGACGCTGTCCGCATAGGCTATGATCCGCATCGCCAGCGCGCCGCTATCGCCCGCGCGGCGATAGGTCTGCCAATCCTCGATCGTCGTATCCATGTCGGTGACGGCGGTGATGCCGTGTTTCAGCAGGATCGCCTGGGCGCCGGCAAAGGCCAGGTCGCGATCTTCCGCGCGGGGGGCGGGGACGATGGCGCCGACCAGCGCCATGGCGCTATCGACCAGCACGCCGTTGGGCTTGCCGGTCGCATCGCGGGCAATCCGGCCACCCGGCGGATCGCGGGTCGGCAGCGACACATGGGCCAGGGCGAGCGCTTTGGAATTGGCCCAGCCGGCATGGCCATCGGCGCTGACCAGCCATACCGGATGATCAGCCACGGCGATATCGAGATCGCCCGCGGTCAGCCCGCGCGCCATCTGCCAGCGCCCGGTGTCCCAGCCGCGCCCGATCATCCAGCCGCGATCGGGATGGGCGGCGGCGTAAGCGGCCAAGCGCCCCTGCGCTTCGGCCAGCGATCCGGCTTTGGATAAATCCAGCGTGAGCGCCGCAAAGCCCAGCGTCATGACGTGCGCGTCCGCATCGATCAGGCCCGGGATAGCCACCCGGCCATGTTCATCGACCGCGTAATCGACATGGGCCGGGCGCTTGTCGCCCCGGTGCAACACTTGCAGGATGCGCCCGTCATTGCCGATCACCATGCCGGTGAAATGGACGACGCCGCCGCGTGCATCCAGGGTCGTGCCGTCGAGGTTGTCCACCAGCGTATCGGCGCGCGCCGGCGCGCCGGTCACGCTCGCGATCACCGCGGCGGCCAGCATTGCGGCAATCATGCCCGCGTTGCGCTTCACTTACGACCCTTGCGCGGCAACCGGCGTACCAGCGCGCTGGTGTCCTGGCGACCACCGCCCAGCGCCTGGACGTCGGCATAGAACTGATCGACCAGGCCGGCGATCGGCAATGACAGCCCCAGCCCGCGCCCTTCCTCCAGCGCCAGACCCAGGTCCTTGCGCATCCAGTCAACCGCAAAACCGAAATCGAAGCTGTCCTGGGCCATGGTCTGCCAGCGATTGTCGAGCTGCCAACTTTGCGCGGCACCGTGCGAGATGGCCTCGAATACCTTGTCGAGATCGAGATGCGCGGCCTGCGCCAGCCGCAGCGCCTCGGCCACTCCGGCGATGGCTCCGGCGATGCAGATCTGGTTGGCCATCTTGCACGATTGCCCGGCGCCGGCCTTGCCGACATGGACGATGCGCTGCGCATAGGCCTGCATGACCGGGCGCGCCGCTTCGATGGCGTCGGCCCGACCGCCGCACATCAGGGTCAGCGTGGCGTTTTCGGCGCCGACCTGCGACCCGGTCATTGGCGCATCGACGCAATGGATATGCAGGTCACGTGCTTCCACCGCGATCTGCCGGGCGATCCGTGCCGAAACGGTAGTGTGATCGACGAAGGTGCAGCCGGCTTTCAGCGCTGAAAATGCGCCCTGGGGGCCGAGCACGACTTCGGACAGATCATCGTCGTTGCCGACGCAGGTAATGACCATGTCGGCCGTTGTCGCCGCCTCGGCCGGGGAGCCGGCGGTGGTGATCGACAGGTCGGGGTGCGCCGCGCGCCAGGCTTCGAGCCGCCCCGATCCGCGGCTGTAGATGGTGAGGCGATGGCCGGCACGGGCGATATGCCGGGCGATCGGCCCGCCCATCACGCCCAGTCCGATCATCGAGACGTTTTTGCTGTCGGTCATGGTGTCGTCTTTAGCGTCTGGGGCGTGAAAGCCAACTACCCCTCTTACGCTTTGGCGTGACAGAGAATAAGCGAAAGCGGTTCCCTTATACCGCCATTTCGATTACGGCGCGCCGGTTATGGAACAGACATTGCTTACCGCTGCAACCACCGACGCAGCCAGCCACGCACCCACCGAATCCGGTGTGCTCACCCTTGCGGACGTATGCGCGGCAGCGGGGCGGATTGCCGGGCATGTCGTCCGCACGCCGACGCTGCACAGCAAGACGCTGAGCGCGATGACCGGGGCCGAAATCTGGCTGAAGTTTGAAAATCAGCAGTTCACCGCCGCTTACAAGGAGCGCGGAGCGCTGAATGCGCTGTTGCAACTGACCGGCGAACAGCGCGCGCGTGGCGTGATTGCGGCATCGGCGGGCAATCATGCGCAGGGACTGTCGTATCATGGCACCCGGCTTGGCGTGCCGGTCACCATCGTCATGCCGCGCACCACGCCGACGGTAAAGGTGATGCAAACCGAAATCCTGGGCGGCAAGGTCGTGTTGGAAGGCGAGTCCTTCGACGAAGCCTATGCGTTCGCGCGGAGCCTGGAGATAGAGCTTGGCCTGACCTTCATCCATCCCTTCGACGAGTTGTTCGTGGCGGCGGGGCAGGGCACCGTCGCCCTGGAAATGCTCGAGGATGTGCCGGAACTCGACATGCTGGTGCTGCCGGTAGGCGGCGGCGGCTTGTCGGCGGGAATGGGCACGGCGGCGCGCGCGCTCAAGCCCGGCATCGGCCTGATCGGGGTCGAGGCGGCGCTGTATCCCTCGATGTACAACCGGCTGAAGGGCACCAACCTGCCGATCGGCGGCGATACCCTGGCCGAGGGTATCGCGGTGATCGTGCCGGGCGAATTCACCTCGCGCATTCTTGCCGACCTGCTCGACGATTTCGTGCTGGTCAGCGAACCGGCGCTGGAGAATGCCTTGGCGCTGCTGTTGCAGATCGAAAAGACGGTGGTGGAAGGCGCTGGCGCCGCGGGGCTGGCGGCGGTGCTGTCCAACCGCGAGATGTTTGCCGGGCGCAAGGTCGGCATTGTCCTGTGTGGCGGCAATATCGACACCCGGTTGCTCGCCAATGTGCTGCTGCGCGATCTGGCGCGCTCGGGCCGGCTGGCGCGGCTGCGGCTGTCGCTGCAGGACCGTCCCGGCGCGTTGTTCAAGGTCATGCAGGAATTCAACACGCATAATGTCAATATCATCGAAATCTGGCACCAGCGCATCTTTACCCATCTGCCCGCCAAGGGGCTGATCACCGATATCGAATGCGAAGCCCGAGATCGCGAGCAACTCGATGCCCTGGTCGCAACGCTGCGGGCTAAAGGCTACGATGTGAGCCAGGTGGAAATTAACTAAAACGTCGCCGTGATAAATTTCACCCTCTGGGGGAGATCGCACGCGTAGCGAGACGGAGGGGGCGAGCTGGGCGAACCGATGCTGCCGATACAGCCTCAAGCCATCCTTCCGTAGGCTCTGCGGGCTGCCATCTCCCCAGAGCGGAAGATTCAACGAGCTGGATCGACCCACGCCGGGACAGTTTTTCAACTAATCGTTAATTTTTGCGGCTTGACCTGTTGAATTTGTGGCGTAGTGGGCCGATTTCTGGTTAATTGGCTTTTGCCATGGGAGAGCCGTCGGCATAATCGCGGCACGTCCAACAACCCGCTAGATTTTTGCCACAGGATAAATTCGTCAAGTGACAGCTCCGGTACGTTTTCCCCGCTTTTTCGTGACCAGCCCAGCGCCGTGCCCCTATCTGCCGGGGCGTAGCGAGCGCAAGGTGTTTACGGAATTGAAAGGGCCGCATGCCGATGCGTTGAACGATGCGCTGGGGCGGATCGGGTTTCGCCGCAGCCAGACGGTAGCCTATCGGCCTTCGTGCATCGATTGTACCGCCTGCGTTTCGGTCCGGGTGGTTGCCAGTGAATTCCGCGCTTCGAACACCCAGCGGCGCAATCTCAAGCGCAATTCGGACCTGGTCGCCACGGTATGCCAGCCATGGTCGACCGGCGAGCAGTTCGAACTGCTCCAGACTTATCTCGGCGCCCGGCATCCCGGTGGCGGCATGGCCAGCATGGACGAGGCCGATTTCGCCGATATGGTCGAACATACCCCGGTCACCAGTCACATCGTCGAATATCGTGAACGGTCGGAAGGCGATGGGGTTGCGCCGGGGCGCTTGGTTGGTGCATGCCTGACAGACCGCCAGGGCGACGGGCTGTCGATGATCTACAGCTTTTACGACCCGGAACATCACACGCGGACCGGGCTTGGCAATTACATCATCCTCGATCATATCCGCCGTGCTGCTGAAGACGGGTTGGCTTACGTCTATCTGGGCTATTGGGTCGATGGCTCGGCACGGATGCAATACAAGGTGCGCTATCGGCCGCTGGAAAAGCTTGGTCGCGAAGGTTGGGAGCGCCTTTCCGATATTGAACAGCAACGGCTTATCGGCGCAACTGCCGGATCGGCCGGTTCCAGCCCGAGCGCGCCGCCGAGCAGCGGCAAGGATGGCATGCTGGTGCCGAAACCGTTCAGCTTCACCGATTGATCGTTTAGCCGGAAAACTTTTTGGCGCGGCGTTCGCCCTGCTGTGGACAAGCCCGCTGGCGGCGCAGTCCGCCGCTACGGATGCGCGCCTCAAGGAACTGATCCCCGACACCGCGGTGGCCGATCCGCAGGCCTGGGCGCGAGCGGCGACGCCGGCACCTCCATCCGGGCCGGATCCAGGCGATCTCAAACCCGATTCGCCGATGAGCGACTTGCCCGGCATCGAGCTGGCTTGGCCGGACACCGCGCTCGCGCTGCCGTCGCTGCCCTCGCTGGCACCCGAAGGCGAAGTCGTAAGCCTGCAGTCACCGGCCCGCGGGGTGGTTCCGATGCCAACGGGGTCGGACCTGGCGCAGCTCGCGCCTGTTTCGCATGGCGACACGCCCACTCTGCACGATGCATTTTCGGGTGGTCGCCTACGGCTGAGCTATGCCGTCGCAGCTACCGGCTTTCCCGAGCGTGCCGCCTTTGAAACGCGTTTTCGTGCCCTGTCCGCGGTGGCGACCTTGCCGTCCAGGGACCAAGGCAATATCGGGCAATTGGCCGTGCGCGCCGCCACCGATCGCGATTTGCTGCTCCGCCTGTTGCGCAACTTTGGCTATTACGATGGCGAAGTCATTCAGACGGTAAGTCGCATCGCCGCGGGCGCAGACGGGTCGACGCCGGGCAACGCCACGATCAGCGTCGGTTTCGAGATCGTGCCGGGGATGCGCTACAGCTTCGGTGCGATCGATCTGGGGCAGCTGTCCGGGACGGGTACCGATTATCAGGCGCTGCGCAAAAGCCTGGGAATCGAGACCGGCGATCCGTTGCATGCCGATGCCGTAATCGCCGGGCGCGCCGCGCTGGACACCGCACTGGGCCAATCCGGATATCCGTTCGCCAGGATCGGCGACGCCTCGCTGTTGGTCGATCATCGCCGCGAGGCTGGCGATCTGTCGTTGCCGGTCACGCCCGGCGGAAAGTATCGTTTTGCCGGGATCACCAGCACCAGTCCGCGCTTCCTGTCGGCCAGGCATCTCGCGAACATTGCCCGGTTCAAGCCCGGCCAGACCTGGCAGCGCAGCAAGGTCGATGACTTGCGCCAGGCGATCCTGGCTACCGGGCTGGTCGCCAGCGTTACCGTAACCCCGCATGAGACCACGCCGCCCGCGCCGGATCGGCCCGGCGACGTGATGCTGGACGTGGCCGTGACCAAGGCGAAGCAGCGCACCGTTTCCGCCGCGATCGGTTATGACACCGCCGAGGGCTTCCGGCTGGAAACGACCTGGGAGAATCGCAACCTGTTTCCGCCGGAAGGCTTGCTGCGGCTGCGGGCTATCGGCGGCACGCAGGAACAATTGGCGGGCGTGACTTTCCGCCGCAATAATTTTGCCGGCCGGGACCGGACGCTGACGCTGGATATATACGCCCAGAATGCCGATTTGACCGCCTATGCCGCGCGCAAGCTTGCTGTCGTGGCGACGTATGAGCGGTTGACCACGCTGATCTTCCAGAAGCCGTGGGTCTGGTCGGTCGGGGTGGAGACGGTGGCGTCCGCCGAGCGTGAGGGCATGCCGAATGGCACTGTCCTGGGCAACAGCGATACCGGCAAGATCAATTACAGCCTGCCGCGCACCAATTACCTGACCGCTGCGCTGCCGCTGCGCGTGGCCTACGACGGCAGCGACAACCTGCTCGACCCAAAGCGCGGCTGGCGCGCCGCCCTGCGCGTATCGCCCGAACTGGCATTCACGCGCAGCCAGACCGTACCCTATGTCATCAGCCAGTTCGACCTCAGCGCGTATCAGCCGGTGGCTGCCGGCACGGTCCTGGCCGAACGCCTGCGGCTAGGCTCGATCTTCGGCACCGATCTGAAAAACATCGCGCCCTCGCGACGGTTCTATGCCGGCGGCGGCGCATCGATCCGGGGCTTCGGCTATGATCTGGTCGGACCGATCAATGCCAACGCCCAGTTGACCGGTGGGCGGTCGCTGTATGAATTTTCAATCGAGGCGCGCCTGCATACCGGGCTATTCGGCGGGGCGATGTCGCTGGTACCGTTTGTCGACGCGGGTGGGGTCGGCACTGGGCAGACGCCGGACTTTGGCGATACCCGCTATGGGGCGGGGCTGGGAGTGCGCTACAACACCGGCTTCGGCCCGTTGCGGATCGATGTCGGCACGCCGCTGAACCCGCGCCCCGGCGATAGTCGGGTCGGGGTCTATATTGCCCTCGGGCAGGCGTTCTGATGGACCAGCCCGTCGTTCCCGGGGCAGTAAATCGCGGCCATCGCTGGCGCCTGGCGCTGGTCAAATATCTTTTCATGCTCCCGCTCGGGCTGGTGGCGCTGCTGGCCATGGCTGCGGGCATTCTCGATACCGCTATCGGCCACCGCCTGCTCGCCGATATGCTGGCGCAAACCACAACCGATAACGGTCTGCGCGTTCGCATCGGCCGGATCGACGGCTCGATCTACGGTCGTGCCACGCTGGAAGACACGACGGTGCTCGACTTGCATGGGCCGTTTCTGAAAATACCGGCGGCCACGCTCGACTGGAACCCGTTCGAATGGTTCACCTTTGGCTTGAATATTCACGAACTGACGCTGCGACGCGGGCAGTTGCTGCGGCTGCCGGTGCTGCGCGCCAGCGCTCCCGATCAGCCACTGCTGCCCGATTTCAATATCCGCATCGACCGATTGGCGATCGAGCGGCTGACGGTCGGCAAAACCGTGCTGGACCGGCAATTACTGCCCGACGGCGAGCGCCGCATCGATTTTCGCGCCAGCGCCGATATCGGCAAGCACTATGCCCGATTAAGCGCGCAAGGGCGGCTCGGCGGCGGCGACCGCCTATGGGCGTTGCTCGATGCCGATCGCGCCCGGAACCGATTTGTGCTGGCGCTGGATTATGCTGCCCCCGGCGGCGGCCTGCTGGCCGGGTTGACCGGCGCCCATGCCGCTCGCCACGCGCAGATCCATGGCCACGGCACCTGGGCGGAATGGCATGGCGAGATGCACATCGATCAGGGCGGGCAAGCCCTTGCTGCGCTGGACCTGAGCAACCGCGACGGGCAACTGGGCGCGACGGGCAAGGTCTGGACTTTTACGTTACCCGATCGCGCACGCCGCGTCACCGGGGCGGTCGTCGCCGTGACAGCCGCCGCCACGCTGGCCGACCAGGTAGTGACGGGGCGAGTGACGGCGCGCAGTCCGGTATTGGCGCTATCCGCGCAAGGCGGAATAAATCTGGCCCGCAACGAGCTGAAGGCGGTGGCGCTTGACGTGCGGCTGGCCGAGACCAGCCTGTTCGGCGCCGATAGCCACACGCTGGGAACCCATCTGCACGCCCGGCTCGATGGCCGCTTCGCCGCCGTGACCGCGCCGTTCACGCTGACCGCCGATCGTTTCGCGGATAGCCGTAACCAGCTCGAGCACATCGCGGTTACGGGGACTGCCCGGCGCGAGCGGGATCATTGGCGCATTCCGGGTGAACTCGGCATTGCCCGGATCGTCACCGGTCATCCCGATGTCGATCCCCGGCTGGTCAACGCGCGTGGGCGAGGCACGTTGATCCTGGCAGGAAGTCGGATCAGCGGCAGCGATCTGGCGGTTGAAGTAGCTGGTCTGTCGGCTCGGCTGGCGTTGCAAGGCGACCTGGCTAACGGCACCTATGCCATCACCGGCCCGGTGCAGGCGCACGGCTGGCAGCTGGCCGAAGTAGGATCGGTCGATGCCCATGCCGCGATGGTGCTGAATATCGGCCGCGCCAAGGCATGGGATCTGGTGCTGCGCCTGACGGGTCGGCTGGCGCGGGTCGCCAATCCGACGCTGGCCAAGTTTATGGGCGATACCCCGAGTTTCAACCTGGTTATGAGCGGGGGTAACGGTCGCCCATTGGGACTCGATCAAGGCAGTTTGACCGCCAGCCTGCTCAGCCTGCAGCTGACCGGGCACAGGCTGGCGAATGGCTTCGCCTATGCCGGCAACGGCCATCAGGCCACGTATGGCGCTTTCAGTTTCGATACCACGATCGCTGCCGATGGTCCGCATGGCACTTTCCGTTTCGCCTATCCGCTTCCGGCTGCCGGGTTGCGCGATGTCGAACTCGGATTGGCGCCGATTGCGGGCGGGTTTGGCATTGCCGTCACGGGAGATTCCGTGCTGGGTCGGTTCGTTGGCCGCCTCGGGCTGTATATGGCGCCCAACACGCCATCGCGGATCGCGTTCGAGCATCTGACCGTCTCGAACACCGGCGTCACCGGCACGCTGCAATTGCGCGCCGACGGCGCAGACGGCAATCTGGCGTTGGCCGGTGGCGGCGTCGCGGGCACGGTGCAATTGCATCCCGAACCAGGCGGTGAGGCGGTTACTGCCGCGCTGGCCTTCCACAATGCGCAATTCGGCGGCGCTCGGCCATTCGCGATCGCCGAGGGGCAGATCGACGCGCATGGCCTGCTGGCCAGGGATCACACCACGCTGACCGGCAGCGCGGCGGTTGCCGGGCTGGGCATGGGGAGACTGTTCATCGGCAGGTTGACCGCATCGACTACGCTCAGCGATGGCCGGGGGCAAATTTTCGCCACGATCAGCGGACGGCGCGGCAGCCAGTTCGACCTGCAGATCCGCGGCGATGTCGCGCCCGAACGGCTGGCGCTGCTGGCCGGAGGGCATTTCGGCGGCCAGCCGATCGTGATGCCGCGCCGGGCGCTGTTGACCAGGGTCGGTGGCGACTGGCGGCTGGCCCCCAGCGAGCTGGATTATGCCGGCGGCAAGGCCATCGCCTCGGGAGTGATCGGCGACGATACGAGGCAGCTCGATCTGGCTCTGGCCGACATGCCGCTGTCGATCAGCGATGTCGTCTTTGCCGATCTGGGGCTGGGCGGCAGCGCCTCCGGGCTGTTCCGCTACGAACACAAGCGCGAGGAAATGCCGGTCGGCGAGGCCAAATTGATGCTCAAGGCGCTGACCCGTTCGGGGCTGGTGCTGACTTCGCGGCCGATCGATATCGCGCTGGTCGGGCGGCTGGGCGCGCGGTCGCTGGAGGCGCGCGCGGTGGCCAGCGAGGGCGGCCGGATGCGCGGACGATTGCAGGCGCGGGTCGATAATCTCCCCGCTGGCGGAGCGCTGGGCGATCGCCTGCGCGCCGGCTCGCTGCTGGCGCAGATGCGCTATAGCGGGCCAGCCGACGCCCCGTTTCGACTGTTGGCGCTGGAACATTTCGACCTGACCGGCCCGGTCGCGCTGGCGGCGGATTTCTCGGGCAATCTCGATAATCCGGTCATTCGCGGTTCGCTGGCCAGTGACGCGCTGCGCCTGCAAAATACCGTAACCGGCATGGACATCGCGCAGATCGTCGCGCGTGGCTCGTTTACCGGTTCGCAACTGACGCTGTCGTCGCTGGCCGGCCGCACCGCCAACGGCGGGCAGATGGTCGGCAGCGGCAGCATCGGCTTTGCCGACCTGCGCGCCAATCACGGCCCGACCATCGACTTGCGCATCGGCGCGCAGAAGGCGCAGCTGTTGGCGCGGCCCGATATGGCGCTGATCGCGACCGGGCCGTTGCGGATCATGTCCGATGGCAGCAGCGGCACCATTGCCGGGCGGCTACGGATAGACAATGCCCGGTGGGCGCTGGGGCAGTCGGCGGTAGCGACCGAATTGCCCAACATCGCCACTCGCGAAATCAATCGCAGTGCCGACATCGCGCCGGCCAGCGACCATACCATGCCGTGGAATTTTCTGATCGACGCTGCGCCGGGCGGTCGCATTCGCGTCGAGGGGCTGGGCATCAACAGCAACTGGAGCGCCAGCCTGCAGTTGCGCGGCACGCTCGTTGCCCCCGTAATGGCCGGTTTTGCCGATCTGGTCGATGGCACTTACGATTTTGCCGGGCGGCGTTTCGACCTGACGCGGGGCCATCTGACCTTTACCGGGACCAGCCCGCCCGACCCGCGCCTCGATATCGTCGCCACTGCATCGGTAACCGGATTGACCGCCACGGTCACGGTGGCAGGCAGTTCGCTGCACCCGGATATCTCGTTCTCGTCAGTCCCCGCGCTGCCCGAGGAAGACCTGTTGGCGCGGGTATTGTTCGGCGATTCGATCACCTCGATCTCCGCGCCCGAAGCCCTGGAACTGGGGTCCGCGCTGGCGGCGCTGCACGGCGGCGGCGGGCTCGATCCGATCAACAAGCTGCGCCGTGCGATCGGGCTGGACCGGCTGCGGATCGTCGCCGCCGATGTCACCATCCCCCGCCAGACCGGCTTTGGCGCGGGCAAATACCTGGGGCGCCGGGTCTATGCCGAGATCATCACCGATGGCCGTGGGTATTCCGCGACCGACCTGGAGTTCCGCATCACGCGCTGGCTGTCGTTGCTGGGTAGCGTTTCCACGGTAAACCGGCAGAATGTCAACGCCCGGATCAGCAAGGATTATTGAGGAGTATTTTTCCCTGCGCGCAACTGGTTTGGGTGCTGACAACGGCCACATCTGACGTTCTAATAACTACTCCAGCCGATCCGCTAATCGTGTCATCAAATCCATATTTTCATGAAAAATCGCAACCACCAGAGGGGGAAAATCATCACGGAGCAGGCAAAAGATGTAGTGATGCTCGCAATGAACCATCTGCAAACCAGGATTGATCGCGGCCATGTCCTTGGACGCGCCTTGCCCGACGGCAATGCGCTCGATGCAGCGAGTGAGCTTCGTCACATAGCTGTGGGTCTGGTCATCACCCCACCGCCTACGCGTGTAACGTATAATGTCCCTAAAATCGGCTTCCGCCGCCGTCGTCAGGACATAGGTGGCGGTCAAGCGTGGCTTTCCCGGCCCAGTTCCTCATTGATAATGACAGCAATGCTCTTGGTCGATAAATTGCCTGATAAGCCGTCCGCGATGCGCTGACCTAACAGCGTTTTCAGTTCCTTCCACGCCAAATCTTCTCCGGCGTCAGCAGGGAACAAGCGTTCTACCGCATATTGCCTGATCGTCTTGCCCTGCAACGCGGCCAAGGCTTTCAGGTTCTGGTGCTGCTGATCTGTAATATCGATGGTCAAGCGACTCATGGGCAACCTCGCTGTCAAGAATGGAACACATTACCACAAATGTGGGTTTGTGCCTATACTTGCCTTGTGCTGCCTCATCAGAAAATTGGCGCGCGTCATAATCTAACGGTTGGCACCCGCCTGTTCCGATAAGCATGGCGCCTTTTTGGTGGTGAGTGGTCTGGCGGGTTTGGGTTGCATCAATGCGAAACCGGTTGATCTGCTTCCGTCAGGTGATCGGCTTCGACATCCGATAGTTGTGGATCGCCACGCCATTGATCGTGCAGTCATGTCGAGCATCGACGCCGAAACCGCGACGTTCAAATAGGCGGCGGGCACCCTCACTCGCATCGACAAAAAGAAGCGCGATGCCTGCGAGTCTCGCGGCCGCCTCTATTGCGGCGTAGATTGCCGATCCTACGCCGGTTCCGACCACATCGGGGCGGCAGTAGAGATGGTCGATGTGGCCATCCGGCTCTAAATCGCCATAGCCGATAGGTCGGTTGTCATCATCGACCGCGACCAGAAATGTTCGGCCCTCAGCTTGCCGCAAGTACCTGTCGGGATCAGGCTTCGATGGACTCCATGCCGCAACCTGCTCGGCAGAATAGTCGCGGATACCGGCCTTACGGACAGATGCATGAAATAGCGCCGCAAGCGCGTTTGCGTCGGAGGGTTCAAACTGACGGATAAACATCGCACCATGCTATGACCGCTTCTGGCAACTGGAAAGAGGCGTCTGAACGGTCCGGAGAGCATATCCCGTCATTTAAATAGCTCGCTGTGTGTTCCGGCCCGGACGAATACGACAGTTCCAGAAGGGCCGGCGGTGTCGTCGACTTCATAGATCAGCAGAAAATCGCCGCCGATATGACATTCGCGCGTGCCGGACCAATCACCTTGAGACCGTCGTACTGTAATCTGCATCAGTCCCCGTCTACCCTGAGCTTGTCGAAGGGCTGCCTTCTTCCTTGAGGCTCGGCCACACGAAGGAAGAAAAGGCAGCCCTTCGACAGGCTCAGTGTAGACGGATTTGGTTGGTGATGCAGATCAACGGCTCGACGCTATAGGGCCATCAAGTTCCGCAAACAGGGCGTCCGCATCGGTAAAACGGGCGCGACGTTCCGCAATGATCGCTTTCGCCTCCACCATGGCCGCGCGTGTCTCGGCGTTAGGCACTTTCAATTCCAGCGGGAACGCCTGATCGGCGACAATGCGGTGGAACAGCAAACGCACTGCTTCCGAAGCGGTCAGTCCCATGGCCGCCAGTGCTTCGGTGGCTTTTGCTTTCAGTTCGTCATCCATGCGGACATGGATCATGGAGCTATGCGCGTTCATGGCCGACCTCGTATCTCATGGGCTGATAGAGCGGAAAGTCAACCGGCACCCCTAACCCCGCGTCATCATGATCCGCGCTACCGATCGCTTGCCGTCCCGGCGTTCGAGCTGGACGATGGCATCGACCACGCTTGAAACGTAGTGGATGATGTCCTCGCGGCGCAGTCCTACGCCCGATTGCAGCACGATCAGCGCGAGTTGTTCGAGCGCACCTTCGGGGCTGTCGGCGTGGATGGTGGAGATCGAGCCGGGGTGGCCGGTATTGACGGCGCGCAGGAAGCTGTAGGCCTCGACGCCGCGCAATTCGCCCAGGATGATGCGATCGGGCCGCATCCGCAGCGCGGCTTGCAACAGGTCGTCGGCGGTGACGCGAGCCTCGCCGAGTTCACCCTTGACCGCGAGCAGGCTGGCGGCATTGTCGTGGACGATGTTGAGTTCGGCGGTGTCCTCGATCAGGATCAGCCGTTCGCGGCGGGGGATTTCCTTCATCAACGCGTTGAGAAAGGTGGTCTTGCCGGTTGAGGTGCCACCCGAGATCAGGATATTGCGCCGGTTGCGCACCAGTTCCGCGAGAAACGCGCCGATTTGCGCCGGATCGTCGCCTTTCGGCGCATCGGCGGGGCGCGGCGCGATCGCGCCCCGGCTGTAGAGCGTGCGGGCAAAGGCGCCGTCGGCAGCGTAGTCGGCCAGCGTGAATTCGGGAACGATATGCTTGCGGATCGCCATCGCCAGCAATCCGCGCGTCGCCGGGGGCGCGACCACCTGCACGCGGGCGCCCCCCTCTCCAGCGGCATTGGCTGGCAAGGTAGCGGCGAGCAGCGGGTGTTCCCGGCTGATCCCCTGGTGGCTGAGGTTGGCGATCTGACGAACGAGGTTCCACAGCCGCGCCTCGTTAAGATCGGGCATGGCGTGCTGTTCGATTGCGCCGCCCATGGTTTCCACCCAGACCTCGCCAGGGCGGTTGATGAAGATATCGGTAACTTCGGGCCGCGCCAGTACCGGCAGCAGCGGCGCCAGATAGACTTCGAGATAGCGAACCGAGCCGGTCATCGAGCAGCCCCCGTATTCATCTGACAGCAGGAGTGCCGCTGAAATCCAGGTCGTGCGCGACCATCACCGCGACCTCGGCGCCTTCGCGTACCTTGACCGTCGGCGCGCGATTGACGTTGGGGACCAGCTGGCTCACCGATGAGGATTGCGACGGCGAGGTGAGGTAGACGGTACTGCCGTTCGACGAGCTTTGCGACAGCAGGTTCGTGCCCACCGCCAGCGCGGATTGCAGCACCGCACTGGAAAAGCGCGCCAGAAAATGGGTGTTTACCTTGCCGGGTACACCGGCTCCGCCAAGCGGATCCGATACCGGCGAGCCGATCTTGATGGCGACGCCGTCCGGGCGGATCAGCCGCGTCCAGGTGATCAGGATACGGCTGAGGCCAGGGCTGGGGTCGGACCTGAACTCGCCGAACAGCCGGCTGCCACGCGGAATCAGCACGCGCGCGCCGTCGAACCCCCGCGCATCATGCGAGACGATGGCGCGGGCGAGACCGGGGCGATCGGAATTGAGCGGGGTTTCCAGCACGGCAGTGATGATCGCGCCTTGCGGGATGATCGAGGAGCGGTTGTGGATCAGGGTGGCGCGCACGGTATCGTCCAGTTCCGCGCCGGGCACGCCAGGCTCGCCATTGACTGCCGCGCCCGATCCCGTTGTCAGATCGACGACCAGCGCCGGACCGGAACTGCCGGTCTGCGCGGGGCGCGGTGGCGGTGTGAAAGGTGGCTCCGGCATCGCCAGCATCGGCGGCGCCTGCTCCCGCATAGGCGGGGGCGGTGGCGGCCTTGGGCGCATCGGCGGCTTTTCGATTATCACCACCGGGGCTGGTGCCGGCGGTGGTGGCGGCACCTCCAGCGGCGGCGGGTTCACCGGCAATTGCGCCAATGCCCCGGTCTGCGCGCCGATGCTATCGAGGCGCGCCTGGCGTTGCGCATTCAGGAACAGGAACAGCGCCAGGGCCAGCAGCACCCCCAGCCCGATCAGCAGCGGCGTCGGCAGCCCCGTACCGGGCAAATCGACGCCGGGGCGGGGATCGGTCGGCGAGCGTTCCTCGCGCGGATCGGCGCCTGGCGAAGTCATGGCTGTAACGGAACCCGGATGGCGGTGGCGCGCGCGCGGCCCAGCACGAACACCAGGCGGTGATGCACGCCCTCGATCACATAGACACCGCCTTGCATAAGGCCGTTCACCAGTGCCAGATGCTTGCGCTCGTCCTGTTGATATATCGCCGGAATGGTTTGGTCGGCGGGCCAGCGGAGCGAGGTGGCGGTGCCATCGTCGGAGATCACCGCCGGCCAGATCGATCTTTCGCCGCCCAGTTTGTAGCGGGCCGGGGCCGGCGGCGCCACCACCGCCAGCACCGGTTCGGTCGGAGAAGGCGGATAGACGAAGCTGACCAGATAGGGCTGGACGCCTTCGCCCGGCCCGGCACCGTACAGCGTGAAATTGTAGCTGCGCTGATCCGAGATGACGGTGAGATTGGTCGGCTGGGGATTGCCCAGCGGCTTGATAACGAGATGTTCGGCGCGTTTATCGACGGTGACCTGCCAGCCGCCGCTGTCGCCCAGCGTTACCGTCTCGACTCGCTCATCGGGAGAGAACACCACGGTCAGCGCATAGCCGCCGGCGACATGCAGCCCGACCACTTGCTGGGGATCGTAGGTTACGGTCTGGATATGCGGATCGCCGTCGCCGGCACGCGGCGTGATCTCGGCGCGCGACGGTGCCGCCAGCACTGCCAGCAGCATGGTTGCCAGGATGGCGATCCAGCGCGTCATGGTCTTCGGAGCCCGCTCACAGGGTCTGGCCTGCGTCGGGGCCGGGGACCTGGCCGGGCGGGCGTGGATAGGCGCGGGCAGCTTCGCCGGGAGACGTGGCGTTCGGGCGCAGGATAGCGGCGGGCGGCGGCGTCGGCGGCGTCTGCGGAATCGGCGGTGCCTCCTGGTCGCGGCGGTATTGCACCACCTGAAAACCCAGCGGATTCACCAGCCGGTCGGCCAGCGCCATCGGCTCGCCCGAAAAGCGAAAGCGCACCACCGCCGCCCAGAACGCGCGGGGACGGGTGCCCTGGCCGGCGTCGTGCTGCTCGGTATAGAACCGCACCAGCGCGGTATTGGCCCCCAGCGGCGAGACGCTTTCGACCTGCGTCGCCACCAGGCTGTTGCGCGGATAGCGGCTGATCGGATTGTCCGGATTGTCCCGCGTCATCGCACCCAGGTAATCGCGCCGTGCCGTGTCCGCCGACCATAGCGCCACCTTCTGGTACTGGTCGGGCAGGCTGTTGATGTCGAAGGTTTCGCGAGCGACGACGTATTGCGCCAGCAGCGATTGCGTCAGCGCGGCCTGCGGCTTGATCGTCGGTGGGTGGGCCGGGTCCAGCGCCTCGACGAAACCGGTGTTGCGGTCCACTAACAAGGTATAGGGAACGACGGTCTTGAGCGGCGCCAGCGCGACCAGCGCCAGCGCCCCACCCCGGCCAGCAGCCAGGCCAGTCGCCGTGAACGATGCAGCTCCGCCTGACGGTCATCGGCCCAACTGCGCGCTTGGGCATAATAGGCCTGATGCGGACCCGCAGCGGGGACCTCCGTCTCGCCCGTGGTGTCGCCTGCGCTCATGACATCGCCTCCCTGCGACTGGTATCCCGCCGGCCTGCGGCGGACGATGCGCGCGGGGCCGTTCGCCTGCCGGCTTGCCCCAGCGGCTGCGCCGCCGTGGACACTTCCTGCAGCCGCGCCGCCGGTTCGCGCGGAGCAAGCGCGGCAACTGTCGATGCGGTACTTCCGCCCGCCCGGCCATCGCGTCGCTCGTTCGCTCGCACCGCGTCCGCGACCTGCTCGGCCCGGCTACGCTCACCGCGTTGCGGCTGTTGCGGACGCCCTGCCGCCATGGCCTGACCGGCAGAAGTCGCCGGATCGCTTGGCGCCACGACCCGCTCGACATGGCGCATGACCGCTGCCGGCAGGCGAAAAGCCGCAATCGTGCGCGTCAAGGCGATCAATGCCGCGACCATGATCACGGCGAAGCAGCCGCAGGTCGCCAGCATGTCCTGCGGCAACTGGCCCGCCGGCTGGTTTTGATCGAGCAGATCGCGCAAAGCCTGCACTTGCGGCTGGATCACCGCCAACTCCAGCGAGATCACCAGGGCCGCCGCCAGCCCGGCCAGGGTCGTACCGGCCAGCACCCGCACCCAGCCGACGAACAGCCCGCGCGTCGCATCGAACAACAGGCCGGCGATGAACAATGGCCCGAGCGCCAGCAGCAACGCGGTGATCACGTGCACCGACAGCGTGCCCGCCAGTGCGGCGCCGACCAGCAGGCGGTCGGCAGAGACGAGCGCGGCCCGCGCCTCGACGGTGGAGGCGGCGGCGGTCGATCTCGGGCGCTTCCCCGTCACCGGGGCCAAGGCGGCGGTCCAACCCCGGTTGGCCTTCGATCAGGCGGTCGTGGCTGCCCCCTCGGTCAGCGACGCCGCGCGCGCGGCGCGGGCCCAAGCCGACGCTGCGGCCTGGGCGGCGAGTGCACAGCCGGCACCCGCCGTCGCTGCCGCGCCCGTTGCGAGCGCGCCCCCGAGC
>CAZZYX010000037.1:0-26864 GCA_964658485.1 uncultured Acetobacteraceae bacterium
TGATCGCCTGCCAGACGATCGAACATTACCACGTCGAAAATTGCCAGGAACTGGATGAATCGCCGCCGGGGTCCGGGCTGGCCCGAGCGCTGCGCCGGGCGGCCTGGCAGTTTCTCGTGCGGCCGCCGCGCAAGGATGGCCATGTCCTGATCGGGTCGTGGGTGCGCATAAAATTCACTTTCAGCAAAGCCCCGACCAGCGAACCGGTGGAAGAAGCCGTACCGGGTGCCGATAATGGCAAGTGAACCGGACGTGCCTGGCTCGCCGGCGTCGGGTTATCAAAAGGTGCCGCGCCTGCCGGGATTGGAACTGCTGCGCTGGATCGCGGCGCTATGCGTATTGCTGCTGCATGCATCGGTGATTTTTGGCCCGCCCCATGTCTTCGCCAAGGGCTATCTCGGCGTCGACCTGTTCTTCATGCTCAGCGGCGCCGTCATGGCGCGCAGCCTTGCCGCCAATCCGTGCAGCGCGCGTAGCATCCCCCGATTTTTGTTCGAGCGCTATTGGCGAATGTGGCCGATGATGGCGCTGGGCGGATTGATCGGCCTGCCGCTGCTGCGCACGGCGCTACCCGACCTTGACCGGTTTCTGCCCATCGCCCTCGCCAATCTGCTGCTGGTCCCGGTGGCGTTTCGTCACCAGGCCTATCCGCTCGATGTTCCCGCCTGGACGATCATGTTCATCCTGCTGGGCAATCTCCTGCACCGGATCGTGCTGTTCCGCTTGCGTGGATGGACGATGGCGCTAGCCATCGCCATCGCCGTGGCGGCGATGGCGATGGCGGCGGTCCATGCCGGCAGCTTCGATGTCGGCTCGCGGCCCGAGAATATGGCGCTGGCATTGCCGCGCCTGATGCTGAGCTATCTGATCGGCATCGCGATCTGCCAGGTGTGGGGCGACAAGCCGCCGATTCCCATGCAGCCGCTGGTCGCGCTCGCCGCGATGCCGGGGTTGCTGGTAGCAGCGTGGTGGTTCGGGGTGACGTCCTGGCTGTTCGACATGGGCTTTGTCGTCATCGCCTGCCCGTTGATCATCGCCGGGGCCATGCGGCTTCGGCAGAATGGCCGTTGGCCCGGTTTTGTCGGGGCCTGGTCGTTCCCGCTTTACGCCGTCCACTTTCCGTTACTGATCCAGCTGCGCAACAACGGCGCCACCGCATGGCAGGCGTGGCTGATCGCGCTGGCCGTTTCCGCACTCGCGACATGGCTTGAAATCAGGCTAAGGGCGCAGTTGCACCAGGCGGGTAGCTGGCGAGCGATGATCGTCGGCGTCGGTCGAATGTTCATCAAACCGATAGTTCGCAAGGAAACACCACTTCATGGCTCGATTTTGCATCGTTGAAGCGCGTTTTTACCAGGAATTCAACGATATGCTGATAGCCGGCGCCCAGGCGGTGCTGAAAGACGGCGGACATCGCGTGGATATCTTCACGGTGCCGGGAGCGCTGGAAATCCCGGCGGCGATCTCGCTGGCCGAAGCTAGCGGCGATTACGACGGCTATGTCGCCGTCGGCGTGGTCATTCGCGGCGAGACCTATCATTTCGAGATCGTCGCCGGCGAAAGTGCACGCGGCATCATGGCGCTGACGATGGACGGCATCCCGATCGGCAACGGCATCCTCACTGTCGAAAACGCGGCCCAGGCGCTGGTCCGCGCCGACCCGGCGCAAAAGGACAAAGGCGGGGAAGCTGCCCGTGCCGCGCTGGCGCTGCTGAAGCTCAAGGAGCGATTCGGTGCCTGATGCGGCCAAATCGCCAATTGCCACGGTGGCCTGATCGACCCATACCCTGCTGATCGATAACAGCGCGGACCTATGCCACCCGCGCCCTGCATGGGGTCAGCTATGAACCGCCGCGACATACTCAAGACCGGTGCAGCGACTGCGGCGCTCACCGCCATGCCTGCCCTGGCGGCGATCGTTCATGCCGGCGATGCCGTTCCCGGTACCGCGGAAGATGTGCGCCTCGCCGCGCTGTTCGATCGCATCATGACCGAGATGCTGGACCGCTCGCCGGAGGGCGTGACCAGCCTCGGTCTCGATTCCGGCCCGCGCGCGGGGCAGAAGGCGCAACTCGATGATCGCTCGATCGCCGGTTGGGAAGAGGACAAGCGCCGAACCCGCCGCCAGCGTGCCGACCTGATGAGCATCGACCGGACCAAGCTGACCGGCCTTGGCCCGTCCAACTACGATTCGGTGTTGTTCCAGGTTTCCGTGCAGGACGATCTGAACAGCCTGCCCACGATCGGCAGCCCCTATGCGGTGAGCCAGTTGACCGGCGCTTACCAGCAGGTTCCCGATTTCCTCGACAGCCAGCACAGCATTGCCACCGGCGCCGACGCCGAGGCCTATCTGGCACGGCTGACGGCATTTGCCATGGCGATACGGCAAGACAGCGAACAGGTGCGCCACGATGTCGCACTTGACGTCATCCCGCCCGATTTCGTCATCGCCAAGGCGCTCGTCCAGATGAAAAGCCTGCGCGACGCGCCACCGGCAAGCGCCAATCTCGTGCAGTCGCTGGTGCGGCGCGCAAAGGATAAGGCGCTGCCCGGCGACTGGGAGGCGCGCGCGACGAAAATCTATACCGGGTCCGTCCAGCGGGCGCTCTCCGCCCAGATCGAATTGTTCGAGAGCCTTGCCCCCAAGGCGGTGCACGACGCCGGGGTCGCGCGGTTGCCGCATGGCGCGGAAATCTATGCGCTCGGGCTCAGGGCCTACACCACTAGCCCGATGTCGCCCGCCGATATCCACCAGACCGGCCTCGATCTTGTCGCGCAGCAGAGCGTTGAGATCGACACTATCCTCAAGGCGCAAGGCTTGACACAGGGCACCGTCGGGGCGCGGCTGCACGCGCTTTACGCCGTGCCGAAATACCTCTTCCCCAACACCGATCCGGGCAAGGAACAGCTGATCGCCTATCTTAACACGCTGGTCGAGAAGGTAGACGCCAAGCTGCCGGCGTGGTTCGGCACGTTGCCCAAGGCAAAGCTGGCGATCCGGCGCGTTCCCAAATTCACCGAGGCCGGCGCACCCGGCGGCTATTACCAACCCGGCGCGCTTGATGGTTCGCGGCCCGGCGGCTATTACATCAACCTGCGCGACACTGCCGAGGTGCCGCGCTGGCTGTTGTCCACGCTCACCTTCCATGAGGGGATTCCAGGCCATCACCTCCAGATCTCGCTGGCTCAGGAGACCGATCTGCCGCTGATCCGCAGGGCGCAGAATTTCTCCGGCTACGCCGAGGGCTGGGCGCTTTATGCCGAGCAGTTGGCGGTGGAAATGGGCATGTACGCGGACGACCCAGTCGGCCATGTCGGGCAATTGCACGACTCGATGTTCCGCTCGGTACGGATGGTGGTGGACAGCGGCATGCATCATCTGGGCTGGAGCCGGGAACGGGCAATTGCTTTCATGGTCGATACGCTGGGCGACCCCGAAAGTGCTGCGACAACCGAGATCGAACGCTATTGCGTGTGGCCGGGGCAGGCTTGCAGCTATATGCTGGGCAAGCTCGAATGGCTGCGGCTGCGGGCCAAGGCGCAGGCGGCGCTGGGGCCGCGTTTCGACATTCGCAAGTTTCACGACGCCGGGTTGCTGGCGGGCGCGATGCCGCTGCCGGCGCTGGCCAACCGCATAGATGCCTATATCGCTGCGACGAAGGCATGACATGAAGGCGCGAGGGATCACCTCGCGCCTTCCTTCACTTCAGCGGGTAGCGAGGCCATACCCCGACGACCCGGCATACTGTGCCGAGCTGCCCAGTTCTTCCTCGATCCGCATCAGCTGGTTGTACTTCGCCAGCCGGTCGGACCGGGCCAGGCTGCCGGTCTTGATCTGCCCGCAGTTAGTGGCGACCGCCAGATCGGCAATGATCGAATCCTCGGTTTCGCCCGACCGGTGCGACATCACCGCAGTATAGCCGTGCCGCTGGGCGATCGATACGGCTTCCAGCGTTTCGGTAAGCGTGCCGATCTGGTTGACCTTGACCAGCAGCGAATTCGCCAAGCCCTTGGCGATACCCATTTTCAGGCGCTTCGGATTGGTCACGAACAGATCGTCGCCGACCAGTTGCACCTTGCCGCCGATCTTGGCGGTCAGCGCGGCCCAGCCCTCGAAATCGTCCTCGCCCATGCCATCCTCGATCGAGACGATCGGATAATCGCGCGCCAGTTCGGCCAGGTAATCGGCCATGGCGTCAGGCGATAGCGACAGGTTTTCGCCGCTGATCTCGTATTTGCCGTTCCGGAAGAATTCGGTCGCGGCGCAGTCCAGCGCCAATGCCACATCGGTTCCGGGCTTGAACCCGGCCTTTTCTATCGATGCCATGACGAAATCCAGCGCGGCGCGGGTGCTGGCGAGATTGGGAGCAAAGCCGCCCTCGTCGCCGACGGCAGTGGCCAGGCCTTTTTCCTTCAGGCCCGATTTCAACGTGTGAAAAATTTCCGAACCCCAGCGCACCGCCACGGTCAGGCTGGGCGCGCCTACCGGGACGATCATAAATTCCTGGAAATCGATAGGATTATCAGCATGTTCGCCACCATTGATGATATTCATCATTGGCACCGGCAGGACATGCGCCGAAACGCCTCCAATATAGGCATACAGCGGCAGGCCGCGCGCATCGGCGGCCGCCTTGGCGATTGCCAGGCTGACACCCAGGATGGCATTGGCGCCCAGCCGGCTTTTATTTTCGGTCCCGTCCAGCTCGATCATGGCCAGGTCGATATCGCGCTGGTCCTCGGCATCGTAACCTTCCAGCGCCTCGCCGATTTCCTCGTTGACGGCGGCCACGGCCTTGAGCACGCCCTTGCCCAGATAGCGGCTGTTGTCGCCATCGCGCAGTTCGACCGCCTCATGCTTGCCGGTCGAGGCACCCGAAGGCACCATCGCGCGACCGAAGCTGCCGTCGTCCAGCAGCACATCCACCTCGACTGTAGGATTGCCCCGGCTGTCGAGTATTTCACGAGCGTGGATGTCGATAATCGCGGTCATAAATGTTCTTCTCCTGGGGACTGAATGGCAACTGGCGAAACCGGCGCGGGCACGCTATTTCGCGGATGCGCGTGATTTAGCAGGGGAACCTTGGCAGGCAAGGCGCATTCCAGCATGATAGGTTGGATAGGGCGATCCCGTCCCCTATAGCAATTTTCGATATTCGCGAACTGCAGAAAGGAATTAACCATGCCCAAAGACGAGAAGCTGGTCCCCTCGCCCGTTGCCGCCCTCGAAGCAGCCGTGAGCGATGATCAGTTGCCCGAGGCCAAGGCCCGCTTTGCCAAGGCACTGGAAGAAGCCAAGGGCGGTGCACAGGTGCTGGGCAACGTGGCGCAGGATCGTGTCGGTGCCTACGCAGATCAGGTTTCGCAAAAGGGCAGCGACCTGATCGACAGCGCCAAGGATCGCGCGGCGGCATTGGCCGTCGATGGCAAGACCCGCGCCAGTGGTGCCCTGTCCGGGCTGGGCAAGGCGGTCGCGGACAATGCGCCTGCTATAGATGACAAGCTGGGACCGCAGTATGGTGACTATGCGCGCACTGCCGCCCGATCGATCCAGGATGTCGCGGCTCGAATCGATGCGAAGGATATCAACGAGTTGAGCGACGATGTTGCCACCTTCGTGCGCAAAAGCCCTGGTTTGGCCGTCGGTATCGCCGCTGTCGCGGGTTTTGTACTGGCCCGGCTGTTCAGCGGTTCGGGCTCGGAAGACTAGACAAATTTCGATGACGACGTGGCTCCGATAGCTGCCTGGAGGGGATGTTTGCATGGCTGAATTTGGCAAACATGCCGAAATGGAAGGGGCGGCGCAATTTCCCCCGCCTCCGCCGCAAAGGCCACCGGTGATCGAAGAACTGCGCCTGCTGTACGGCGCTGGTCGTCAGTTCGCCGCCGCCGAGTTTGCCTATCAGTCGGCGCGGGCGCGATTGCTGGCAAAAGCGGCGGTTTGGATTGCTGGTGGCGGTGCGGTGGCACTCACACTGTTGTTTTTCGTCACCATGGCGTTGGTGGTTGGCCTGTTGCTGGCCTTGGGTACCGTGCTGGGACCGTGGGGAGCGCTGGCGGTAGTGGTCGGTGGGCTGCTGGTCGCGACAGCGCTGGCCGGGTTGGTCGCATATCTGGGCCTGCGCAAATTCCTGGCCTTGCTGGGCGATGGAAAGAACCCGGCATGAACGAGCCTGAGCTATTGCTTGCCGAACGGCGCGCGGCACGAAATGCTGCGCGTGCGCATTTCGATCGCGTGCTGGGGCTGGCCAAGACGGATCTGGCACCGCCGGTGCTGAAGCGCCGTGTTGTTGCCGAGGCGCAGCGGACTGCCCTGTCGCTGGCACGTGAAGCTATCGACATCGCCAGCGACAGTCGCGGCATTGTCGCGACAACCGGTGGCCTGCTGGTGTTGTGGCTGGCGCGCAGGCCCATCCTTGCCGGAGCAAAAACCCTGCTCAACCGTTTCAAGACCCGCAAGACCCCTAAATCGATTGGCGACCGGATCAAGCTGCTGAAAGCTGATACCTGGCGTAAACTGAAGGATTATGCAGATGAATGATGATAATGCTCTAAGCGATTTCGGTGCCCAGATAGAAGACGCCGCCGACGAAACCGTCAGGGTCGTCAGCGAAAACGTCGGCTTGGTGATTGCTGGTGGCGTGGCGCTAGGGCTGGTCGTCGCCGCGCTGATGCCGCGCTCGAAGAAAAAGAAACTGGCAAAGCGGTCACGGGCGATTTCCGCACTGGTCGGTGATCTAAGCAAGGCGCTGGCAGCACAGGTCGCCGACGCGGCCAGCCTGGGCCGGGACAAGGCGGAGGATCTGGGCCAGTCGATTGGCGAGACCGCGAGCGAACAATCGCAAGTCGCGGCGAAAAAGACGGCAAAGCTCGCCAGCGACGCTGCCGACAAGGTGAATGACGGCGGCAAGGCCATCGCCCGCAAAGTGGTGGCACTGGTCGAAAAAATCAGCGGCTGAGGTTGCGCGCCGTGCTTGCGAAGCGCTAGGAGCAGAGGCTCCAACTCTTCACGTCAGGCTGGCAATGCAAAAACTTCATCTGGTCATGGGTGGTCGCGTGCGCGATCCCCAACATCTCGAATTTATCGACCTGCCCAAGCTGGATCTGGTCGGAGTATATCCGAACTATGCCAGCGCAGAGGAAGCTTGGCGCGCGAAGGCACAGGGCAGTGTCGATGATGCCGAGATGCGCTATGTCATCGTCCATCTGCACCGGTTACTCGAACCGGCGACCATTGCTGAATAGCGCAAGACCAGGGTGAGCTACCCCGATCTTGCGCGTATTCAGATAAATTCGATCTTCTTGACGACGTAACAACGGTCGCCGGATGGTACCGTTACCTCGACTTCGTCGTTCGCCCGGCGTCCGATCAAGGCGCGGCCCAGCGGTGAAGCATAGCTGATGCGGCCCCGCTTGGCGTCGGCCTCGTATGGTCCGACAATCTGATACCGGACCGGCTTGTCATCATCATCGAGCAACGTCACCGTAGCCCCGAAAATCACCTTTTCGCCTGACAAGGTGGTAGGATCGATGATCTGGGCGCGACTGACGCGGTCTTCCAAATCACCGATCGAAGCTTCGACCTGCCCCTGGCGTTCTTTCGCAGCATGGTATTCGGCGTTTTCGGACAAATCGCCATGCGCGCGTGCTTCCTCGATCGCTTCGACGATCAAAGGCCGTTCCTGTCGAAATGCTTTCAACTCAGCCGTTATCCGCTCATAGCCTTCGGCCAGCATCGGCAGCTTTTCAATACTCGCCATTCTATTCTATTCCTCCAGAGGTTATCCCTCGGCAAATCACGACCGCTCGATATGGTTCCCCGTTCCGGCGCTCGGCTAATCAACCGTGGTAGTCTTGCCCACGGGCCGGGCCAGTCATGAATAGGGGAACAACCGATCGGTCATCCATAATAGTCCTGTAACGATCGAACTTCAAGTTTCGCACGCCGCAAAGCCGCAATCGCCGCCGTCGCCGCGACACTGGCTGCAGCGGTGGTAAAATACGGCACTTTCGAATTGAGCGCCGAAGCGCGGATCGACTGCGAATCCTTGAGGCTTTGCCAGCCTTCGGTGGTGTTGATGATGAAGGCCACCTCGCCATCGACGATCCTGTCGACGATATGCGGGCGACCCTCGGCAACCTTGTTGATCCGCGTCACCACGACCCCGGCGTCGGCCAGATATTTCTGCGTGCCGCCGGTGGCGATGATGGTGAAGCCCAGTTCGACCAATTGCCGCGCCGCGGGCAGGATGATTTTTTTGTCGCTGTCCTTGACCGACATGAACACCACCCCGCCTTGCGGCAGGACTACCCCTGCACCAAGCTGAGCTTTCGCGAAAGCCGTGGCGAAATCCACGTCCAATCCCATGACTTCGCCGGTGGACTTCATCTCGGGACTGAGCACCGGATCGACGCCGGGAAAGCGCGCGAAGGGGAATACCGCTTCCTTCACCGCCATATACGGCAGGTCGCGGCGGAAAGGCGGGAAGGTGGACAGCTTTTCGCCTGCCATCACCCGCGCCGCGATCTTGGCAACAGGTTGCCCGATCGCCTTGGCGACGAACGGCACGGTGCGCGAGGCGCGCGGGTTGACCTCGATCAGGAATACCTCGCCTTCCTGCACCGCGAACTGGATGTTCATCAGCCCCTTCACACCCAGGGCGAGCGCCAGCAATTCGGTCTGGCGTTCCATTTCGGCGATGATCGACTGGGGCAGGTTGTAGGGCGGCAGGGTGCAGGCGCTGTCACCCGAATGGATGCCGGCTTCCTCGATATGCTGCATCACCCCGGCGACCACGACGATTTCGCCGTCGCACAGCGCATCGACATCGCATTCGATGGCATCGCGCAGATATTGGTCGATCAGCACCGGGCTGTCGCCGGATACTTTCACGGCGGTGGCGATGTAGTCGTCCAGTTGCGCAAAGCTGTCGACAATCTCCATGGCGCGGCCACCGAGCACGTAGGACGGCCGGATCAATACCGGGAAACCGATCCGTCTGGCGACGGCTACGGCTTCGTCGCGGCTGCGTGCCATGCCGTTTTCGGGTTGCTTGAGCCCCAGCTTCTCGACCAGCGTCGAAAATCGCTCGCGGTCTTCGGCCAGGTCGATGGCGTCGGGCGACGTACCCAGGATGGGGATGCCCGCGTCCTCCAGCGCCTGCGCCAGTTTAAGCGGGGTCTGGCCGCCAAACTGGACGATCACCCCTACCAGTTCGCCCGCCTGCTGTTCTACCCGCAGGATTTCCAGCACATCCTCGGTGGTCAGCGGCTCGAAATAGAGCCGGTCCGAGGTGTCGTAATCGGTGCTCACCGTCTCTGGGTTGCAGTTGATCATGATCGTCTCGTAGCCCGCTTCTTCCAGCGCAAAACAGGCATGGCAGCAGCAATAATCGAACTCGATACCCTGGCCAATGCGGTTGGGACCGCCGCCGAGGATGACGATCTTGCGGCGATCGGTCGGTGCGGACTCGTCTTCGGCCTCGCCGAACAGCGGCGCTTCATAGGTCGAGTACATATAGGGCGTGATCGCCTCGAACTCGGCCGCGCAACTGTCGATGCGCTTGAACACCGGGAAGACGCCCAGCTTGTGCCGCAATGCGCGCACATCTTCCTCGCTGGACGCGCCGGCCATGGCGGTGACGATGTCGTGCAACAGGCCCGAACGCGTCGCCATGGTTTCGCCCAGGCCGCCCGCGACATGGACCGAGCGCACGGCCAGGGTAGCGAGGCGCCGGTCGGAAAAGCCCATGGCTTTCAGGCTCCGCAGCCCCGCAGCGTCGGTGGGCAGGCCATCGGCAATGACCGTGGCCTCTGCCGCGATGATTTCCGAGATCTGGCGCAGAAACCACGGATCATAATGGGTTATCTGATTGATATCATCGACGCTGAAGCCTTCACGAAGCGCCTGGGCGGCGTTCAGCAACCGATCGGGGGTAGCGCGCGACAGGGCGGCGATAACGGCATCCCGGCCCGCGCCGACCAGTTCCGCGACCTCGTCGAAGCCGTCCAGCCCGGTTTCCAGCCCACGCAACGCCTTCTGCATCGATTCCTTGAAGTTGCGGCCGATCGCCATCACTTCGCCAACCGATTTCATCGCGGTGGACAGCAGCGGCTCGGCGCCCTTGAATTTCTCAAAGGCAAACCGGGGTATCTTGGTAACGACGTAATCGATGCTCGGCTCGAAACTCGCCGGGGTCGCGCCGGTGATCTCGTTGGTGAGTTCATCCAGAGTGTAACCAACCGCCAGCTTGGCGGCGACGCGGGCAATCGGGAAGCCGGTGGCCTTCGACGCCAGCGCCGATGACCGCGAAACACGCGGGTTCATTTCGATGACGATCAGCCGGCCATCCTTCGGGTTGACTGCGAACTGGACGTTCGAACCACCTGTTTCTACGCCTATTTCACGCAACACGGCGATACTCGCCGAGCGCATGATCTGGTATTCCTTGTCAGTCAGCGTGAGCGCCGGAGCCACCGTGATCGAATCTCCGGTGTGGACACCCATCGGGTCGACGTTTTCGATCGAACAGATGATGATGCAATTATCATGGCGGTCGCGCACGACTTCCATTTCGTATTCTTTCCAGCCGAGCAGCGATTCCTCGATCAGCACCTCGGTGGTCGGCGATGCATCCAGCCCCGACCGCACGATCTTCTCGAATTCCGCCTTGTTATAGGCGATGCCGCCGCCGGTGCCGCCCAGGGTGAAACTGGGCCGGATGATCGATGGCAGGCCGGTCCGCTCCAGCACCGTGAACGCCTCTTCGACGGTATGCGCGATTCCGGATTTAGCGGATTCCAGCCCGATCCGGTCCATTGCGTCGCGGAACTTGATCCGGTCCTCGGCCATGTCGATCGCCTCGGCATCGGCGCCGATCATCACGCAGCCGTATTTCTCCAGAGTGCCGTCATTGAACAGCGCCAGTGCGGTGTTGAGCGCGGTCTGACCGCCCATGGTCGGCAGCACCGCGTCGGGGCGCTCTTTCTCGATGATCCGCGCGACGATCTCCGGGGTGATCGGCTCGACATAGGTGGCGTCCGCCATGTCGGGATCGGTCATGATCGTTGCGGGATTGGAATTGACCAACACGACGCGGTAGCCTTCTTCCTTCAGCGCCTTGATCGCCTGCGTGCCCGAATAGTCGAATTCGCAAGCCTGCCCGATGATGATCGGGCCGGCACCGATGACCAGGATCGAGGATATGTCTGTACGTTTGGGCATTTCGGATCAAACTGCCATGATAGCCCTCCCCCGTGAGGGGGAGGGTTGGGTGGGGGTGTGCAAACGATGGTTGAAAAGCGCCTCACGCCGATCGCGCAAAAGCTGCGCCGGGAACCAACCGGCGCCGAAAAGCGGCTGTGGTCGTGTTTGCGTGGAAAGCAACTGGGTGTTCAATCCACGAGGCAACTGCCGATCGGCGGATTTGTCGTTGATTTTGCCTGTCGTCCGGCAAGGTTGGCGATCGAGGTTGATGGCGGACAACATGCCGACAGCGCGGCAGACATGCTGCGAACGCGAGCGATCGAGGCATATGGCTATCGCGTGATCCGCTTCTGGAACAAAGATGTGCTGACCAATACCGATGGCGTCGTTACCATGATCCTCGAACAACTCGCTATAGCCTGCAACGAAACCTGCAAAGTCCTCCCCCGATAGGGGGAGGGTTGGGTGGGGGTCTCTTACCCCGAGAGCGGGACGCGCGGCTCCGCCTTGCGCCCCCACCCCCAACCCCAACCCCTCCCCGCCGGGTAGGGGAGCTTTCATGCTCATTTCAGCATCTCCACGAACCGGTCGAACAGATAGAAGCTGTCCATGGGGCCGGGGCTGGCTTCGGGGTGGTATTGTACGCCAAACGCACGCTTGCCAGTGATGGCGATGCCGCAATTGCTGCCGTCGAACAGCGAGACATGGGTTTCGACGATATTGGCAGGCAGCGCGGTATTATCGATCGCAAAGCCGTGATTCATGCTGGTGATCTCGACCACGTCATCGCTGATCCGCTTGACCGGATGGTTGGCGCCGCGATGGCCCTGATTCATCTTGATCGTGTTACCCCCGGCGGCGATCGCCAGTAACTGGTGTCCCAGGCATATCCCGAACACCGGGACATCGCGATCGAGCAAGCCCTGAATGACCGGCACGGCGTAAACCCCGGTAGCTGCCGGATCGCCGGGGCCGTTCGAGAGGAAGACGCCTGCAGGATTGAGTGCAAGCAAATCATCCAGATTAATTTCTGCAGGAACTACAGTAACTTGCGCGCCAGACCTCACCAGATTCCTAAATATATTATCTTTCGCGCCGTAATCGATGGCTACGACATGCGGGCGAGTCTCATCGGGGGTGATGGCAAAGCCTTTGCCCAGCCCCCATATGCCGCCATCCCATTGCTGCGGGTCGGGCCGGCTAACCACCTTGGCCAGATCCATCCCGAGCAAGCCCGGCCATTCACGCGCCTGCGTCAGCAGCCGGGGCAGATCGAACTTGCCATCCGGATCATGCGCTATCACCGCGTTAGGCGCGCCCGACAGGCGAATGCGCCGGGTCAGCGCGCGGGTATCCAGACCCGACAGGCCGATCTTGCCCTGCGCCGCCAGCCAGTCGCCAAATCCGCCGTGGCTGCGGAAATTGGACGGGGCGGTCGGGTCCTCGCGGACGATGCAGCCCACCGCGCCATCGGCCAGCGATTCGAGATCCTCGTCATTGACGCCGACATTGCCGATATGGGGAAAGGTGAAGGTGACTATCTGGCCGGCATAGGACGGGTCGGTCATCACCTCCTGATAACCGGTCATCGCGGTGTTGAAACACACCTCGCCGACGGCACTGCCGAGCGCGCCGAAACCCCGGCCCCAGGCGACATGGCCATCCGCGAGCACCAGCACGCCGGTGGCGCCGTTCGGTTGTGGCGCATGCGAAGAGGCGGGGTCGGCCATGGGTGGCGCTCCGTATTAAAGTCTGGCGATGGTGCTAAGCGATGGCAGCTAAACCCCGGTTTGCGCGGCGTCAACCCCCGGCTCGCGCAGCGCCCAACTAGGAAAATTGGAAAATACCGGCTATCGATAGAACGTTGCCCAGGCGCAGTCGATCGTTCGATCCTGCCGGCGTAAACTTAGGGAATGACACATTTATGATCCGCGACTCGATCAAGGCTGCACAGATTGCCGCGATGAAATCAGGCGACAAGCCGCGCCTCAATGCGGTGCGCCTGATCCTGTCCAAGCTCAAGGATCGCGACATCGAGCTGCGCACCGCCTCGAAACTGCCTGAAGACGATGCGCTGGTAGTCGATGTCCTGCAGAAAATGGGCAAGCAACGCCGCGAATCGATGGCGCTGTTCGAACAAGGCGGGCGCCACGAACTGGCCGAGGCCGAAGCGGGCGAACTGGCGGTGATCGAGGAATTCCTGCCACAGCAGTTGAGCGAGACCGACACCACCGCCGCAATCCTGGCGATCAAGGCCGAACTGGGCGCTGATGGCATGAAGGACATGGGGCGCGTGATGGCCGAACTGAAGACGCGGCACGGCAGCCAGCTCGACATGAGCAAGGCGAGCGGGCTGGTCAAAGCGGCGTTGGCTTAACGTGGGGGGCGCCTGACGTGGCACTGTCCCCGCAATGGCTGGACGAGCTGCGCGCCCGGGTAGCCTTGTCGGGGGTGATCGGGCGGACGACGCGTCTGACCAAGGCGGGGCATGAGTTCAAGGCGTGCTGCCCGTTCCATAACGAGAAATCACCGAGTTTCACGGTCAACGACGCCAAGGGCTTTTACCATTGTTTCGGCTGCGGCGCGCATGGCGATGCCATCCGCTGGATGACCGATCAGCGCGGGCTGTCGTTCATGGACGCGGTCAAGGAACTGGCCGCTGAAGCGGGGATCGAACTGCCGGAGATCGATCCGCGCGAGGCGCAAAAGGCGGACACTCGCGCCGGGTTGCATGATGTCATGGCGGCGGCGCAGGACTGGTTCGTGAGCCAGTTGGCCGGAGCCGGGAGCGAGAAAGCGCGCGCCTATCTGGATACCCGCGGGTTCGACGCGCACACTTCGGCGCGGTTCGGCTTTGGCTATGCACCCGAAGGGCGGCAGGCGCTGAAGGCGGCGCTGGCGCAGTTTCCCGAAGCCATGCTGATCGAGGCCGGTTTGCGCATCGCGGTCGACGAGCGTGAGCCTTACGACCGCTTTCGCGGCCGGTTGATGCTGCCCATCAATGATGCGCGCGGGCGGGTCATTGCCTTTGGCGGCCGCATTCTCGACAAGGACAAAGCAGACGCTCCCAAATATCTGAATTCACCAGATACTCCGCTATTCGACAAGGGCCGCACGCTCTATAATCTGCATCGCGCCGGGCCGGCTTCACGCCAGAGCGGGCGGCTGATCGTGGTCGAAGGTTATATGGACGTGATCGCGCTGGCGGCGGCTGGATTTGGCGAATGTGTCGCGCCGCTGGGCACGGCAGTGACCGAGCAACAGATCGAAATGCTATGGCGGCTGGTGGAAACCCCGATCCTGTGTTTCGATGGCGATGCCGCCGGCCAGCGCGCGGCAAACCGCGCGGCGGTGCGCGCGCTGCCGCTGCTGCGCCCGGCGCACAGCCTGCGCATCGTGCGGTTGCCGGCGGGGATGGACCCCGACGATCTGGTCAAGCGCGACGGGCCGCAGGCGATGGAGCGCCTGCTGTCCGGCGCGCGCGGGCTGCTCGACATGCTGTGGGAGCATGAGCGGGAGGTGGTGCCGTTGCATACGCCCGAAGACAAGGCCGGGCTGAAGGCGCGGCTGATGGCGCATGTCGATACCATCGGCGATGCCGACATCAAGGCGATGTATCGCCGCGAATTGCTCGACCGTTTTTCGGAATTCGCCTATCCACGCCGGGACAAGCCGGCTTTCGTACCGTACGCACCCGCCGGTAACCGCAAGTTCGTCCCCGGCAGCCGCTTTGGCCGCGAAGTGCCGCCGACGCGTCCCCTGCCCGAGACTTCGCGTGCGTGGCGGACGCAGGAGCATGACGGCCAGCGGGCGCTGATCTGCGCGGTTGTCGCCGGGCTGCTGCGCTGGCCGGAGGAAATCGCGCGTCATGCCGAGGTGCTGGCACCGCTCATCGGCGCCGACTCACGCATTTCTGCGCTGCTCGATCATTTCGATGCGCATGGCGCGCTTGAATCGGGCGCCATCGCCACCATATTCGATCAGCGAGGCCTCGCGAAGCCCAAGCCCGATGAGTACAATCGCATACGCTATCCTTTCGTGATCGAGAACGGGACCAGCGAAGTAGCAAGCGAAGCATTGGCGGCGGCGATTGCGAAACTTATCGAGGAACCACTTGTGGATGCGGCGCTGGAAGCGGCTACCGCCCGGTTCGACATCGATGAGCAACAACGACTGCGCAAACGAAAGCATGATATAAATGAACGACTGATGGGAACGACAGCCCATGAGCGAGGTTAATTTCGTTTAGCCGGGGCGGAACGAAGAGAATGCTGGAATTCGAGTCGCGACTAGGGCAGAGCCTTCGGTCTCGCAGTATTTTCAGCGCAGGATTAATGCGGAAGGCGCTTTGGCGCTTGCCGTTTTGCTCAAACCGATGGCGGAATAATGGACGAAGATATTCCTGGCGTGGAAAAAGGCGAAGGTGATGCCCCGCTTATCGACCTGAACGAAGCGTCGATCAAGAAGTTGATCGCGCGTGCGAAGCGGCGCGGCGTGATTACCTATGACGAATTGAACGAGGCCCTGCCGCAGGACCAGATGTCGTCCGAGCAGATCGAAGACATCATGGCTGCGATCAGCGAGATGGGCGTCAACATCGTCGAAAGCGACGAGGATGCCGCCGATCCCGAAGACAAGGCTGCGGAGGACGAAGCCGAAGAGGTGGATGCCGTTGGCGAACGCCCCGACCTGATCAAGAAAAAAGAGATCATCGAGCGCACCGACGATCCGGTGCGGATGTACCTGCGCGAGATGGGCGCGGTGGAATTGCTCAGCCGCGAAGGCGAAATCGCCATCGCCAAGCGCATCGAAGCCGGTCGCGACACCATGATCCTGGGGCTGTGCGAAAGCCCGATCACGTTCCACGCCATTATCCAGTGGTCCGAGGCGCTGAACGCCGGCGAGATGCAATTGCGCGAGATCCTCGATCTCGATGCGATGCTGTCGAAGGAGCCGCCTCCGGAAAACCTGACCGAAGACGGCGAAGTGAAGGCCGATGGCGAGATCAGCGAATCCGTTGCCGGGCCGACCTACAAGGAAGAGGAAGACGTCGAAGAGCCGGCGGCCGACGCGACCGATGACGACGAAGATGGCATCGAACGCCGCGCCCGGCGCCCGGTAGAGGAAGAGGAAGAGGATAACACCCTCAGCCTGGCCCAGATGGAAGCCCAGCTCAAGCCGGAGGCGCTATCGAAATTCGCCTATATCACCGACCTGTTCGGACAGTTCGAACGCATCCAGCGGGAACGGCTCGAATCGCTCGGCCTGGGTATCGATTTCCCGGCCGAGAAGGAACGCACCTATCAGCAACTGCGCGAGGAATTGACCGCGCAGGTCGAAAGCGTCCAGTTCCATGCGACCAAGATCGAATATCTGGTCGATAATCTTTATGCCTTCAATCGCCGCCTGACCGCGCTCGGCGGCCAGATGCTGCGTCTGGCGGAGCGTCACAAAGTCAGCCGCAAGGATTTTCTCGATAGCTATGTCGGGCGCGAACTGGACGATGCCTGGCTGCCAGAGGTTGCGCACAAGGACAAGAAGTGGACGGCATTCGCCACTACCGAGGCCGATCCGGTCGAGCGCATTCGCGCCGAAATCGCCGATATCGCGGCAGCTACCGGGATGTCGCTTCCCGAATTTCGCCGCATCGTCAACATGGTCCAAAAAGGCGAGCGCGAAGCGCGAATCGCCAAGAAGGAAATGGTCGAGGCTAATCTGCGACTGGTGATTTCAATCGCCAAGAAATATACCAATCGCGGTTTGCAGTTCCTCGATCTGATCCAGGAAGGCAACATCGGGCTGATGAAGGCGGTCGACAAGTTCGAATACCGTCGTGGCTACAAGTTCAGTACCTATGCGACATGGTGGATCCGGCAGGCGATCACTCGCTCGATCGCCGATCAGGCGCGCACCATCCGTATTCCGGTGCACATGATCGAGACGATCAACAAGCTGGTAAGGACCAGCCGGCAATTCCTGCACGAGCAGGGCCGTGAGCCGACGCCGGAAGAGATGGCAGAGCGGCTGTCGATGCCGCTGGAAAAAGTCCGCAAGGTGATGAAGATAGCCAAGGAGCCGATCAGTCTCGAAACGCCGATCGGTGACGAGGAGGATTCGCATCTGGGCGATTTCATCGAGGACAAGAACGCGATCATCCCGGTCGATGCGGCAATCCAGGCAAACCTCAAGGAAACCGTCACCCGCGTGCTGGCGTCGCTAACGCCGCGTGAGGAACGCGTGCTGCGGATGCGTTTTGGGATCGGCATGAACACCGATCACACGCTGGAAGAGGTCGGCCAGCAGTTCTCGGTAACGCGCGAACGTATCCGCCAGATCGAGGCCAAGGCGCTACGCAAGCTCAAGCACCCCAGCCGCAGCCGCAAGATGCGTAGTTTCCTGGATCAGTAGGGTTGGGCAAGATAGCGGGGGCGACCATCACCGGTTGGTGGCTCCCGCGATCATTGTCTTCCCATCAGCTTCGCAAAATCTATCAGGCGAACTGAACGTCGGTGCTGACTCTTTGCTGGCGACATACTCTTTGCTGGCGACGCAGGGCGATGCCGGTGGCTGCTGCACCGAGCATCATCATGCCCCAGGTACCCGGCTCGGGAACTGCCGATGAAACGGCGGTCGGGCCGGTTATGGCAATGCTGACGAAGCTGCCTTCCAGCCCGTCGGCATTGATCGGCGCGATCGTGCTCGGCTGATAGCCACCAAATGTTGAAAACGGGTCTTGCGTCAAATCATAGGTCAGGAATTCGTCGATCATCCCGCGCTGGCTCAATGCGTATAATGTGCTTCCTGTGATTGCGATCGATAAGAGGCTGCCTTCCAGGCCATCGGCGTTGATCGGCGCGATCGTGCTCGGCTGATAGCCACTAGACGACGAAAACGGGTCTTGCGTCAGATCATAGGTCAGGAATTCATCAATGGTCCCGCGGCGTTGATCGGCGCGATCGTGCTCGGCTGATATCCACCAGATGACGAAAACGGGTTTTGCGTCAGATCATAGGTCAGGAATTCGTCGATGGTTCCGCGCTGGCTCAGCGCGTAAAGCGTATTACCGGTGGTCGCGATGGCTGACAAACTGCCTTCCAGCCCGTCAGCGTTAATAGGCGCGATCGTACTCGGCTGATACCCGGATGATGTCGAAAACGGATTTTGCTTCAGATCGTAAGCCAGGAACTCGTCGATGTTACCGCGCTGACTCAACCCGTATAGCGTATTACCGGTGGTCGCGATGGATGCGATACTGCCTTCTAACCCGTCGGCGTTCACCGGCGCGATCGTACCCGGCTGATAGCCACCGGATGTCGAAAACGGGTTTTGCGCCAGATCGTACGTCAGGAACTCATCGATGGTGGAGCGCTCACTTGACGCATAAAGCGTTGGCGAGTCGGCATGAGCAGCCAGGGGTGCGAGGACCAGGCTGGCTGTCGCACACATCATCAAATGTTTAACCACGGTACGTCCCCTGTCCTTGAGGATATGAATAATATTTTCAGCGGTTTGAAAAAATGTCAAGCCAGACTTGGACATCAATACCTTGGCAGCAGCGAAAATGCCCGATTTCGAGAATTGGGCGGCATCGATTTAAACTGTCCCGCGTCGCACCATCTTGCTTTACAGGGGGCGCAATCCGATTCCATTCATAACCATTGCGAACGAGCCGGTTGCCCATGCGTATTGCCCTAGCCTCCGATCATGCCGCGATAGCCCTGAAGGGCGAAATGGCGCAGTGGCTGAGCGCGGCCGGGCACGAGGTCAGCGATCTCGGCCCGGATGGCGCTGCCTCGGTCGATTATCCCGACTTTGGCTATATGCTGGCCAACCATGTCGCCGCCGGGCGGGCCGAGCGCGGTATTGCCCTATGCGGCTCGGGCGTCGGCATTTCCATCGCCGTCAATCGCCATCCCGGCGCGCGTTGCGCGCTGGTTTCGGAACCGCTTTCGGCCCGTCTGGCGCGCGAGCATAATGATGCCAATGTGCTGGCGCTGGGCGCGCGGCTGATTGGTATTGACATGGCCAAGGCCTGCGTCGAGGCTTTCATCGCCACGCCATTTGCCGGCGCTCGCCATCTGGCGCGCGTCGAAAAACTGTCCAACCCCGTGATCGACAGGGATTTGCCATGACCGTTCAAACGCTTACCGCCGCCGTCACGCCGCGCGGTTTTTTCACCGCCGGGCTGGCCGAAACCGACCCGGTCATCGCCGGCTGGATCGGCAAGGAGCTGGAACGCCAGCGCGACCGCATCGAACTGATCGCCAGCGAAAACATCTGCAGCCGCGCGGTCCTGGAAGCGCAAGGCTCGGTGCTGACGAACAAATACGCCGAGGGCTATCCCGGCAAGCGCTATTACGGCGGCTGCGAGTACGTCGACGAGATCGAAACACTGGCGATCGAGCGCGCCAAGGCGCTATTCGGCTGCCAGTTCGCCAACGTCCAGCCCAATTCGGGCAGCCAGATGAACCAGGCGGTGTTCCTGGCGCTGCTTCAGCCCGGCGACAGCTTCATGGGGTTGGGCCTGGAAGCAGGCGGGCATCTGACCCATGGCCATCCCAAGAATATGTCGGGGATGTGGTTCAAGCCGATCCCCTATGGCGTTCGTCCCGAAGACCAGTTGATCGACATGGACGACGTCGCGCAGATTGCTCGCGCGAACCGCCCCAAGCTGATCATTGCCGGCGGCACCGCCTATTCGCGGTTCTGGGATTTCGCGCGGTTCCGCGAGATTGCCGACGAGGTCGGGGCGTATCTGATGGTCGATATGTCGCATTTCTCGGGGCTGGTGGCGGGCGGCGTCCACCCCTCGCCGGTGCCCCACGCCCACGTCGTCACCAGCACCACCCATAAATCGCTGCGCGGGCCGCGTTCCGGGATTGTCCTGACGAACGACGAAGCTATCATCAAGAAGGTCAACAGCGCGGTGTTCCCCGGCCTGCAGGGCGGTCCGCTGATGCATGTCATCGCCGGCAAGGCGGTGGCCTTTGCCGAAGCGATGACGCCCGAGTTCAAGGCCTATGCGCGCGCCGTGTCCGAAAACGCCAAGGTGCTGGCCAAGAGCCTGCAGGAACAGGGGCTGGATATCGTTTCGGGCGGCACCGACAATCATCTGATGCTGGTCGACCTGCGGCCCAAGCAGGCCAAGGGTCGCCATGCCGAGCAGGCTCTCGATCGCGCCTGGATCACCTGCAACAAGAACAATATCCCATTCGATACCGAAAAGGCGATGCTGACTTCGGGAATCCGCCTGGGTACCCCGGCGGGTACGACGCGCGGCTTCGGGGTCGAGGAATTTCGCGTGATCGGGCAGTTGATCGCCGAAGTGGTCGAGGGCCTGCGCAGGAATGGCGAGGCCGGCGATGCCCAGGTCGAGGCGTCGGTGCGCCGACGCGTCGAAGAACTATGCGCTCGGTTCCCGATCTACCCCGGCTTGAGTTACGCCAAAACGACCAGGGGGGTCTGACGGCAATTGCGCTGCCCATTTTGCGCCCATGACGACAGCCAGGTAAAGGATTCGCGCCCCACCGAGGACAATACCGCGATCCGCCGCCGCCGCCAGTGCGAGGGCTGCGGCGCGCGCTTTACCACCTTCGAACGTGTGCAATTGCGTGATATCGTCGTGTTGAAAAACAGCGGCGATCACGGCGCACCACGACGCGAGCCGTTCGATCGCGGCAAGATCGAGCAATCGGTCGCGCTGGCCAGTCGCAAGCGCGGCATCGGCCAGGAACGGCTCGACCAGCTGGTCTCGGGCATTCAACGCCAGATCGAAACCCTGGGCGATAGCGAAGTTTCCTCGCAGGTGATCGGGGAGATGGTCATGGACGGGCTGCGCGAACTGGACAGCGTCGCCTATATCCGCTTCGCCAGCGTCTATCGCGACTTCAGCGAGGCACGCGATTTCGAGGAGTTCGCCAGCACCGTCCGTGATGCGGGTCAGAGCTGATGGCCGATCAGGGCGCGTTGCCGCCGGTAATCGTGCTGGTGCGTCCGCAACTGGGCGAAAACATCGGTAAGACTGCACGGGCGATGCTCAATTTCGGGCTGACCGAACTACGGCTGGTCGTGCCGCGCGACGGCTGGCCAAATCCCGCCGCCGGGCCATCCGCTGCCGGCGCGGACATCGTGCTGGAACGCGCCACGGTTTATGACACGCTGGCCGAAGCGGTGGCCGATTGCGCCCACGTCCATGCCACTACGGTACGCAAGCGCGGGGTCACCAAGCCGGTGCTGACGCCCGAACAGGCGGCACAGGCGATACACGGCACGGCGGGCCGTTCGGCGATCGTCTTCGGCCCCGAACGCTCCGGTCTGGAAACCGAGGATGTCGCGCTGGCCCGCACGATCATCACCGTGCCGGTCAATCCCGAATTCGCCTCGCTGAACCTGGCTCAGGCGGTGGTGTTGTGTGCCTATGAGTGGTCGAAACTGACCGGCGCGGTCGCCTTCCAAAGGCTGGTGCAACCCTCGGCCGAAGCGCTATTGCCGCCTGCCCCGCAAGCCGATCTCGAAGGCCTGATCGCGCATTTCGAAGCCCTGCTCGAGCCGCGTGACTATTTCTTCCCGCACAGCCGCGCCACCGCGACCCGGCTGACGCTGCGCACCATGCTGACCAAGCCGGGCTGGAATTACCTCGAAATACGGGCGATGCGCGGGGTGCTGACGGCCATGGCGCGAAAGCCGGATGGCGAGGTGAAGTGACGGGTTGCGCCGCTGCGCATCAATAATGGTATCGGCATTGCGCGATCAACACGCTGTCTGCCCGCACCTGATAAACCAACCGATGTTCGAGATTGATGCGGCGCGACCACCAGCCTGACAGCGATCCTCGCAAGGGTTCGGGCTTGCCCGTACCGTTGAACGGGGTGCGTGTGCATTCCGTGATGAGGTCGTTGATCCGGCGTAGCAGCTTGGCGTCATGCTGTTGGCAAAAACAATAATCTTCCCAAGCTTGCTCGCTGAAAACCAGTTTCACTTTTTCAGCAAGCGTTCCGCACCCCCGCCTTGCTCCAGCAATTCCGTCGCGCTGTGAAGTCTGGCAGCATTGGCAGGGCTTTTCAGCAGATAGCGGGTTTCTTCATAAGAGGCGAAATCCTCCAGCGACATCAGCACCGCCGCCGGCTTGCCGCGATCGCGAGTGATGACCACTGGCTCATGATCGGCGTTTACCCGGTCAAGCATTGCCGACAGGTTTTTGCGTAATTCGCTGTAGGAGGTGGTTTGCATGAGCCCTTTGTACTGAAATACGTACGTATTTGCAAGCTCATCGGATCGTCCCGCAAATGACCGGCAACTAGGCTTGACTTTGCGCCCCTCGCCCGCCAATGGCCCCGCTCCACATGGGTCCGGTCGCTTTTGCGATTCCGGGTAAAGCCCGATTGGTCCCGCACTCCGGTGAAGCGGCGGCCGCGTCATGCAATAGGCATGATGGTGCGATTCCGGGCAATGAAACGCGGGCACAAGCTCGCGTATGCAGATTGAAGGACTACCATGTCGAAGCGTCACGCGTCCAAGTATAAACTCGATCGCCGCATGGGCGAGAATATCTGGGGCCGGCCGAAAAGCTCGGTCAATCGCCGCAGCTATGGCCCCGGCCAGCACGGCCAGCGCCGCAAGAGCAAGGTGTCGGACTACGGCATCCAGTTGCGCGCCAAGCAGAAGCTGAAGGGTTATTACGGCGACGTCACCGAAAAGCAGTTCAAGAGCACCTATCAGGAAGCCTCGCGGATGAAGGGCGACACCGGCCAGAACCTGATCGGCCTGCTCGAACGCCGGCTGGACATGGTGGTGTATCGCTGCAAATTCGCCCCGACCATTTTCTCGGCCCGCCAGGTCGTTTCGCATGGCCACATCCTGGTCAACGGCGTGCGCTGCAACATCGCCAGCCGCCGCGTCGCTCCCGGTGATGTCATCAGCCTGGGCACCAAAGCCAAGGACATGGCCCTGATCGCCGAAGCACAGTCCTTGCCCGAGCGTGAAGTCCCCGATTACGTTGCCCCCGACGGCACCGACAAGGCCACCTATACCCGCGTTCCGACGCTGGACGAAGTGCCCTATCCGGTGAAGATGGAACCCAATCTGGTCGTCGAGTTCTACTCGCGCTGATAACCTGCAAACGAGCCTTGCGCCCCACCGAGGGGCGTAAGGCAAGCGGCTGATCCGATAGCGGCCCCAGCTTATTTCTTTTGGAAACAGCGCCTCGTGCGGAGGCCGCGTTGGCGCGTCGCCAGTCTTGTCGTTATCCAACAATTTACAATCCGTGACTTATGGTGCATCGCTTTTCCGATTCCGGATTGGAGGGTTGCGGGATTTGAGCTCATGAGTACATCGCTGCTGCCGCTGACTTCTCGGTTGCGTAAAAAATTCCTGAGTGCACCGGCGCTGGCAGATATTGCGGACGCTCACGAGATTCTTGCGCCAGCCTCGACGCTGGAACATCGGCCGATCATTCAATTGCCCGATGAAGCGGAGAGGATCGTCCAATTCGACAAACCTTTCTCACGCGACGAGTTTATCCGCTACAGTAGCAGCGGTCAAATAACCCATCCCGCCACTATCGCGAGGCGCTACAAGCGCGCGACTATTGCCGACGGGGTCGTTTACGCAAACAATTCATTCGAACCTCTCGTGCCAAGTTCCGGTCGAATGACATTCGCCGGCGAGCCGGAAAATCTGCAAAACCGGATGCTGGCGACGAATTGGGTCGTCGAAAAATACTTCGGGCACTGGTTGGTCGATGGCCTGAGCCTTGAACTACTGGCCGATAATTTAGGGCGCGGTGCCTTGGGTGTTCTGCGCAAGCCGTGGAAGGACGAAGCAGTTTATCGGGAATACGTGGGCTTGGCGATACGGCGCACGGCCATCGCCCGGGTGGACGATCTGTGGACTGTCGACGATCGCCCGATGAACCAGGGCCGGGTCAATCGGATGAGCGAACTGCGCCGCCGTATTCGCGCCAACCTCCCCCGGCATGGCTCGACAGCGCCCGTGTTTATCCGCCGGGATGGCGGAGAACAGCGCGTACTGCTCAATCAGGACCAACTCGCCGATGCCCTGGCTCGTCGCGGCTTCACCATTCTTTCGCCGGAAGCGGGAGCCCCCGGCAGCGTTGCCGCTGCAGTTGCCAATGCCCCGCTGGTCGTCTCCGTAGAAGGGTCCGCGCTATGCCACGCGGTCATGGCCATGCCCGATAACAGCGCGATCCTGGCCATCCAGCCGCCGCGCCGGGTTACCTGCATGCAGAAGATCAACGCGGAATGTGCGGGGCTGCGGATGGCCCATACCGTGGCCGACGATCGCGGCGAGGGCTTTGAACTGAGCGAGGATCGCCTGATGCGGATCTGCGATCTAGTCGACAGGTCCTGACGAACGCCCGGTTTGCCGATAATCCCGCTTGAAGTCGGCCGCGAACGCCGCAAAACGACCTTCGCTGATCGCTGCCCGCAGCGCCTCCATCAGCCGCTGGTAGAACCACAGATTATGCTCGGTCATCAGCATCGCACCCAGCATTTCCGCCGATTTAACGAGGTGGTGGAGATAGGCGCGGCTGTATTTGGTGCAGGCATAGCAGGCGCATCGTTCGTCCAGTGGCCCGGTGTCTTCGGCATGGCGGGCGTTGCGAATATTGATCGGGCCGGTCCATGTAAACGCCTGGCCATTGCGGCCCGAGCGGGTTGGCAGCACGCAATCGAACATATCGACGCCGCGCGCCACCGCGCCGACGATATCATCGGGCTTGCCCACGCCCATCAGGTAACGCGGGTGACCGGCCGGCAGTTGCCCGGCGGCGAAATCGAGCGTGGCGAACATCGCCTCCTGCCCCTCGCCCACCGCCAGCCCGCCGATCGCGTAACCGTCGAAGCCGATGTCAGCCAGCGCAGCGGCGCTGTCGCGGCGTAGCGTCTCGTCCAGCGCGCCTTGCTGGATACCGAACAGCGCCGCGCCTTCGGCATGTTCATCCCCGGCGTCGAACGCAGCCCGGCTCCGTCTCGCCCAGCGCATGCTCATCGCCATCGATTTTGCGATGGCCTCGCGCGGCAGGTCGGCGCGCGGGCATTCGTCGAAGGCCATGACGATATCCGACCCCAGCAGCCGCTGGATTTCCATGGATCGTTCCGGGCTGAGCAGATGCCGCGAACCGTCGAGGTGGCTGGCAAAGGTCACGCCATCCTCGGTGATCTTGCGCAGTTCCGAAAGGCTCATCACCTGATAGCCGCCGCTGTCGGTCAGGATCGGGCGATCCCAGTTCATGAATCCGTGCAGCCCGCCCAGCCGCGCCATCCGCTCTGCGCCGGGACGCAGCATCAAGTGATAAGTGTTTCCCAGGATGATGTCGGCGCCGGTCGCGCGCACCGCTTCCGGCTTCATCGCCTTGACGGTGGCGGCCGTGCCCACCGGCATGAACGCAGGCGTGCGGATCTGCCCCCGGCGCATGGCGATGGTGCCGCTGCGGGCCGCACCATCAGTGGCGTGAATGGAAAAGGCGAAGCGCGAAGACATGGCGCGCGCCTAGCGGTTTGCAGCCGGAAGCGCCAGCGATGCGCGACCAGCGCTCACTTTGGCCGCTCCTGCCCGACTCCCCGCCAACTTGCGGGAGGGGGATGCGAGCCGCCTATTGCTCCGGCAACAGCAGGCTGGCGTCGCCGTAGCTGTAGAAGCGATAATCTTCGCGGATGGCATGGGCATAGGCGGCTCGCATGCGCTCTCGCCCCATCAGCGCGCTGACCAGCATGAACAGGGTCGAGCGTGGCAGATGGAAGTTGGTGAGCAGTCCGTCGATGGCGCGAAACCGGTAGCCCGGCGTAATGAAAATGGCGGTGTCGCCCGTAAAAGCCGCGATAGTGCCGTCTGCTTGTGCCGCGCTTTCGAGCAGGCGTAGCGAAGTCGTGCCGACCGCGATGACGCGCCTGCCAACAGCGCGGGCAGCGTTGAGGCGGGCGGCGGTTTCAGGCTCGATCCGGCCCCATTCGGCATGCATGACATGCGTGGCGGTGTCTTCGGCCTTGACCGGCAGGAAAGTGCCTGCGCCAACGTGCAGGGTCAGCGTTTCATGCGTGATTCCAGCTTCTTCCAGCGCTTTCATCAGGCTGGGCGTGAAATGAAGCGCGGCGGTCGGTGCAGCCACCGCCCCGTCCTGCGCGGCAAACATCGTCTGGTAATCGCTGCGATCGGCAGCGTCGATGCCGCGTTTTGCAGCGATATAGGGCGGCAGTGGCATGGTCCCGGCGCGTTCGAGCAAAACCTCGACCGGCTCTTCCCCGGTGAAAGCCAGCGTCCAGCTACCGTCGTCATGACGCTCGCTGGCAATGGCCGAGACGTTGGCGGGGAAATCGACCGTATCACCCTCACGCAACCGCCTGCCGTTGCGGATGAACGCCTGCCAGCGGCGCAGGTCCAGCCGTTTGTGCAACGTCGCCCCGATCCGCGCGTTGCCGCGCCGTCCCTCCAACTGGGCCGGAATCACGCGGGTGTCGTTGAATACCAGGATGTCGCCGGCTCGCAGCAGCCCCGGCAAATCGCCGACCAGACGATCTGAAACCCCGTCACGCCCGGCCACAACCAGCAACCGCGCCGAATCGCGCGGGCGCGCCGGGCGCAGGGCGATGCGCTCCGGTGGCAATTCGAAATCGAATAGGTCTACGCGCATGGCGTCATG
>CAZZYX010000038.1:0-26769 GCA_964658485.1 uncultured Acetobacteraceae bacterium
GTGCAACAGGTTGAAACGGCGCCGTCGTGACTGCGGATCAGTTTGCGGCGGCTTTCGGCGGCTTGCTGCGCCTTTCGGCGATGCATCGCGGTGACGCGGAACAGTCGCGTGCCAGCCCGTTGCCGCTTTGGCGCGGTAGCGGTGCGGCTGGCGCCAATGCGTTTACAAGGAGATTGCCGATGAAGCTCGCACCCATGGCTTTCATGCTGTTCGCAAGCCTGCTGGCCGCCGGATGCGCGACTTTCGGTACTGACGGCGCGGCTGGGCTCGACGTGCCGGCGATGGTGCGCATCGCCCCCGGCCATTTCGTCGCCGGCAGTTCACCCGCCGAAACCGCCGCCGTCCATTACCCTGCGCTCAATGCCGCGCGCGAGCAGCCGGCGCGCGAAGTCACTATTGCGCGCGCCTATGCAATCGGCCGGACCGAAGTGACGCGCGGCGAATTTGCCCGTTTCGTCCATGCGACCCATTGGCGGCCCGATGGTCCCTGCAGCTTTCTGCCCGACGCCTTCGGGGCCAAGTGGATCGCCGACCGCAAGCACGACTGGCGGCATCCCGGCTATGCCCAGAGCGACGATCATCCTGTGGTTTGCGTCGATATCGCCGACGCCGAGGGCTATGCCGCGTGGCTGAGTCGCATCACCGGTCGCCATTTCCGCCTGCCCAGCAATGTCGAATGGGAATATGCCGCCCGTGCCGGCACCACCACCCCGCATTGGTGGGACGATCGCGCCGGTGCCGCCAACGCCGCCAACGCTTGCGCTTTTGCCAATCTGTCCGATCGGTCGCGCGCGCGCAAAAACAACCGTGGCGTCGTCGATCCCACGGCCTATTTCGCCTGCGACGATGGCTTTGCCGCCACCGCGCCGGTCGCCTCTTTCCTGCCCAATCCCTGGGGGCTTTACGACATGCTCGGCAACGTTTGGGAATGGACCGCGGATTGCCTCAATGCCGACCAGCGCGATGCCCCGAACGACGCCCGCCCGCGCGGCGGCGACTGCTCGTCGCATATCGACCGGGGCGCATCGTGGGGCAATTCGCCCAAGTATGTGCGCGCCGCAGCTCAGCACCCGGACCTGGCGGGGGCACGAACCTCGGTGCTCGGTTTCAGGCTGGTCGAAGATCTCTGAGTGCCAGCTAGCGCCGATGACCTCGGCATATGTGGGGTAAAGGTTGAACGCCGACGACATCGAACCCACAGCCATGAGTTTCTGCTCAGACGACCGACGACCCAACCTTGCCGTCCGGCGATCCATCCCGGCCCAACCGCTATTCCTCAATGCTGGGGCACGCCGCGGGCATTTCGCGCGCGCCTTACAAGTCCACATCGTCGTTGCCGATTTTCCTGACCGGGGCCATGTTGTCGTTCGCTGGCACGGGGAATTTTCGGCTATGTTCGAGATCCGGGAAGACGACTTATCGGGGCAGCAAACCCGTGATTTGTTGGCGCTTCACCTTGCCGGCATGCATGCCAACTCGCCGCCGGGGAGCGTCTTCGCGCTCGATCTTTCCGGACTGCGAAGCCCGGATGTGACGGTTTGGACAGCGTGGCTCGAGGGCCGTGTCATCGCCGCTGGCGCGCTGAAAATGCTGCCGGATGGAACAGCCGAGGTGAAGTCCATGCGCACTCACCCCGATTTTGTGCGGATGGGCGCGGCCGGGGCCATCCTCGAAACGATCATCGCCGCCGCAAGAGCCAATGGCGCGAGCCGTATCAGTCTGGAGACGGGTAGCGGAGCGGCGTTCGACGCCGCGCTCGCGCTGTATCGGCAACGGGGATTTTCGAACGGCGCTGCATTTGGCGGGTACGAACAGAGCGACTTCAACCAATTTCTGCATCTCGACCTCGCCTGAGCGAAGCCCGCCAGTTTGCGCGGCGGTCGTTAGGCAGACCTGCGCCCTGCGCTCGATAACGACGACGCAGCTTGCCGGGCGCCTCACCGACGACGGGAAAATCCGGCGATCGCAGGCCGGCCTGACCACCGCCCTTCCGGCAGCGATTCTACCATCCGCCACCATCTGGCCTGCGGAGCGCTCAGCCAGTCTCAGACCGCTTCCTGTCCGGCCGAAGCCACCGAGCGTAGCTGGAGTAGCCGCTGTCAACTGCGTGGTGAACGATCAAGGGCGGCACCTTGCGGCTCGCAGTGAAGGATCGCTTCACTCCTCAGCGGTCGACCATCGCCATTTGCCGTTCGTTGTAGCGTGGCCCCGACACCGCCTCCGGACGCAGCGTCTCGTCGAGGCGCTCCATGTCGTTGGTGTCGAGCTGAATATCTGCAGCCGCGACATTCTCTTCGAGATAGGTTCGGCGCTTCGTGCCCGGTATCGGCACAATGTCGTCCCCCTTGTGAAGCAGCCAGGCGAGGGCAACCTGCCCCCGTGTTGCGCCCCTGGCTGCCGCAATCTCGCGCACTACGTCGGCTGCACGCATGTTCGCCGCGAAGTTCTCCCCCTGGAAGCGCGGATCGCCGCGGCGGTAGTCGCCCTCCGGATAGTCCTCGGCACGTTTGGCAGTGCCGGTCAGGAAGCCCCGACCGAGCGGGCTGAACGGGACCATGCCGATGCCCAGTTCTCGCAGGAGTGGGATGATCTCCAGCTCGAGGTTGCGCTCCCAAAGCGAATATTCGCTTTGCAGCGCGGTGACCGGCTGAACGACATGCGCGCGGCGGATGGTATCGGTGCCCGCTTCGGATAGCCCGAAGAAGCGCACCTTACCCTCCGTGATGAGTTCGCCGACCGTGCCGGCGACATCCTCGATAGGCACTGCGGGATCGACGCGATGCTGGTAGAACAGATCGATGTGATCCGTCCCCAGCCGACGCAGGCACGCCTCGGCCACGGCCCGGATATGCTCCGGGCGGCTGTCGGTGCCGGACATCTTCCCGTCCCTGATATCGAACCCGAACTTGGTTGCGATAACGACTTCGTTCCAGCGACCCTTGAGCGCGCGGCCGAGCAGCTCCTCGTTGGTAAAGGGGCCATAGACCTCGGCTGTATCCAGCAAGGTCACGCCCAGTTCCAGCGCGCGGTGTAGGGTCGCGATCGATTCGGCATCGTCGAATGTGCCATAGGACTGGCTCATTCCCATGCAGCCGAGCCCGAGTGCGGAAACGGTCAGGCCTTGCGAGCCGAGGGAGCGTCGGTGGAGCATCGTGTTCTCTATCCTGCTGCGGCACGCACGGCGCGGGACTGGGCCATGAAACGGCCAGCATCTCCGAAAGACTCGTCCGGCCGGTACGATATCCTACCGGTCCGGCAACTTCGACGCAACGTTCCCCGGCCCGTTTTTTTGGCTTGTCGGCGCGTGCGGCGGTTTGTGCAGAACGTGCGTCGACCGTCGCGACTTTCTGGCCGCCCGCGCGTCTGGAGGCGATATCGCGGTCCGATTTCCTCGTCAACCATCGCGAGCAACGGGACTGGGGTCGCACCGTGCGCGAGTGGACCGGCGGGCGCGGCGTCGATCATGTCGTCGAAGTCGGCGGGCCGGGGACGCTGGCGCAGTCGATTGACGCCGTTCGTGTCGGCGGCAATATCGTTGATCGGCGTGCTGACAGGTGTCGCCGGTGAGGTGCCGACTGCAGCGCTGATGGGCAAGCAGGCACGAATGCAGGGCCTGATCGTCGGCAGCCGGCGCGAGCAGCAGGGCTTCGTGCGCGCGCTCGACGCGAGCGGAATTCGCCCTGTGATCGATCGTCGCTTCCCGCTCGAACAACTGGCCGACGCCTTCCGCTTGCAAATGAGCGGTGGGCACTTCGGGAAAATCGGGATCGATGGAGCAATCAAGGGTCGCACATCTGCGTATTCATCGACCGATCTCAGCGAAATGTCCTGGTCAGTACGACCAGGCCAGGATCTCCCGCCATTGCGCTCGGGATAAAGCCCTTGTCGCGCTCGACTTCGACGGCGGCATGATTGTCGCGGCTTTCGATCGAGATGACGCGGGCAACGCCCCGCCGTTCGGCATCGCGCGTCAAAAAGTCGAGCAGCGCCCAGCCCACCCCGCGCCCCTTGTGATCGGTGCGGACCGAGATCGCCACCTCGGCGGTGTCCATGGCGTTATCGCAAGCCAGCAGCCCGGTGCCGATGAGTTCGTCGGTGGCGCCGGCGAAGGCCAGGAAGCTCTCGCTGCGGAAATGATCGGCCTCGATCAGTGGCCGCAATTGCTCATGGCCGATATGCGCAGCAGCGGAGAAAAAACGGAACCGGCGATCTTCCGCGCTGATCTGTTCGAACAGGCCGATTAGCGCGGCTTCGTCGGCGCTGGTCGCCGGGCGGACGGTAATGGTCAGCCCGGAGCGGGTTTCGATGGTGGCCGGGGCGGTCGTGCTGGCGGCAAAATTCATGGCAAAATCTCCCTATCGGAAATCCCCTGCGCCAAACGGCCGCGCCTCGCCTTGATCGAGAACAAAATCCCGTTCGCGGCTCGGGAAAGGCGCAGCGTGTCTGGTCAGGCGTCGATGTTGCAATCGAAGCAGGGTCGACGACGTGGCGTTCGATCCCCTCCTTGCGCAGCATTCGATGAATCCGGAGTCAGTCGAAATCGGCCTTCGGCGCTAGCTAGTTATTCGGTCCGATTGGCTGAACCAGCCGGTTGCAGCTTTCCATCGCCGTTCGGGCCAGAGCGGCAAGGTTCGGAAAGCTCTTGGCCCGGTCGTGGGCTTGGGCGTGGGCGGCGTTGCCGCGCAAGACCCGCCCCTTGATGCCATGGAAGATGGCCGCGAGGCGGAAGAAATTGAAGGCGACGTAGAACTCGAAGTCGGGAATGCCGTCACGGCCGGTGCGCCGGCAATAGGCCGCGATGTATTCTGCTTCCGATGGAATGCCCAGCGCCGGCAGATCCGCGCCCTCCAGCCCGGCGACGATATGGGGTGGCATGCGATACATCATCGCGTGATACGCAAAATCGGCGAGCGGATGTCCCAGGGTGGACAATTCCCAGTCGAGCACCGCCAGGATGCGCGGCTCGGTGGGATGGAAAATCATGTTGTCGATGCGAAAATCGCCATGGACGATGCTGGCCTCATCGCCGGCAGGGATGTTGGCCGGCAGCCAGGCAACCAGCGCGTCCATGTTGGCGTCGCGCCCGGCCAGCTCGTCGTCGAGATACTGGCGCGACCAGCGGCCGATCTGCCGGGCAAAATAATTGCCCGGCTTGCCGTAATCGCCCAAGCCCACGGCGGTATAATCGACCTGGTGCAGTGCGGCGATGGTGGCATTCATCGCGTCGAACACCGCAGCCCGCTCCGGCCTGGGCAAGTCGGGCAATGCGGCGTCCCAGAATATGCGGCCCTCGACCATGTCCATGACGTAGAACCAGCTGCCGATCACCGCATCGTCGATGCATAACGCGTGGACGTGGGCGACGGGAAACGCGGCCTTGCCCAGCCCGGTCAACACCTGTGCCTCGCGCTCGACGGCATGGGCGCCCTTCAGGATCGCACCCGGCGGCTTGCGGCGCAGGACATAGCTCTTGCCCGGCGTGACCAGCTTGTAGGTCGGGTTGGACTGGCCGCCCTTGAACTGTTCCACCGCGAGCGGGCCGGAAAAGCCCGCTACGTTAGCTGTCAGCCAGCGGGTGAGCGCGGCTTCGTCGACGGCAAAGCCCTGGCGTACCGGCATGGTGCCGGTATTGGCGTCGGCCACCGATGTCATGCGGCCCCCGTTGTCGCCGAATTTGCCGTTTTCCACTCGCGCTTGATGCGCTTGGCCAGGCTCCATTTGTGGACCTCGGTGGGGCCATCGTAGATCCGAAAGGCGCGTACTTCGCGAAACACCTGCTCGACGATGGTCTTGTCGGTCACGCCGGTGCCGCCCATCACCTGGACGCAGCGGTCGGCGATCCGCATCAGCGCTTCCGACACCGCGACCTTGGCCATCGAGCTTTCCACGGTGCCGAGACTGCCGGTGTCGAGCACGCCCGCACACCAGTCGATCATCAATTCGCATTGCTTGATGTCGATGCGGTTTTCGGCGAGCATGAAGCCGACGCCTTCGTGGTCGATCAGCAGTTTGCCGAAACCTTCGCGGCGGCAGGCATAGTCGGTAGCGATTTCATGAGCGCGGATACAGGCGCCCAGCCAGCGCATGCAATGCGACAACCGCGCTGGCGACAGGCGCACCTGGGCGTATTTGAAACCCTCGCCGGCCTGGCCCAGCATCTGGTCCGACGGCACGCGCAGGTTCTCGATGGCGACGGTGGCGTGGCCGCCTGGCATTGAGCTGTCGATGGTATTGGGAACATGCTCGATGCGGATCGCCGGATCGGGCAGGTCAACCAGGAACATGCAGGCGCCTGCAGCATCTGCCTCCAGGCACTGAGCCATGACGATGCCGACCTGTGCGCCTTGCGCGCCGGTGATGAAGCATTTGCGGCCATTGATTACCCAGTGGTTGCCATCGCGGTGGCAGATGGTTTTCATCATCGACGGGTCGGCCCCGGCGCCACCTTCTTCCCACGGCTCGGTCATGAAAAAGGCCGAACGCGCGACGCCGTCGTGCAGGGGTTTGAGAAAATGCGCTTGCTGCCCGGCGCTGGCGACATGCCCCAGCAGATACATATTGCCTTCGTCGGGGGCATTGGTGTTGCAAGCCAGCGGTCCCAGCGGCGACAGGCCGGAGCGGATCAGCAAAACCGCGGTCTCGCGCTGCGTGCGGTGTTTGCCATCGGCGCGGATATGCGGGGTCAGCACCCCGGCCTCGCGGGCCTTGGCGCGCATTTCCCAGACCAGTTCGTCGAGCGGGGCGCCATGATGATCGCGGCGCAGGTCACGCTCGTAGGGGATCACGGTCGCGCGGACGAAGGCTTCGATCCGATCGGCGAGTTCCATGACCTGGGCATCCATCGTCATACCATCAACCTATGCTGCGGAGCGGATCGCTGCCGTCCCAGTCCTGCGCGGCGACGCGCATCATTTCAAACAGACCTTCGCTGCCCGCCATCGGCTGGAGCAATTCGATGAGGGTTCCCGGGCCGCCGCCGGCATCGACGTAGATCACCTCGCCGCTGTCGCCGACCTGCCCCTCGACGATGATCTCGGCGCCGGCTTCGGCACAGGCGCGACGGGCGTCGTCGATCGACTTGACGAAGATGCAGACGTGGTGCAGCCGGTCGGTCACCGCATATTCGCCCGAGTAGATCGACGGCGCGTCATTTTCCGGGCGGCACAGCTCGATCTGGATGTCGCCCCAATAGCCGATCGCGATGGAAAACAAGGCATCGGTAGGCTCGCCGCGATATTTCATGCCGCCGAGCCGGACATTCTTCATCAGGAAAAATGGGCCGACGCCTACGGTTTCGGTCCAGTATTTCAGCGTGGCGTCGAAGTCAGCCGGCAAATAGGCAAGCTGGATGATGTTACCCAAGGCTTTGATGAGGCCAGGCTTGGTCATTGGAGATCTCCGTCGGGATGCTGCGCGGCTCAGGCGAATAAGTGCTCGGGCGCTTCGATCAGGCTCTTGAGCGTGGCGAGGAAGGCGGCACCGGCGGCGCCGTCGATGGCCCGGTGATCGACAGAGAGGGTCAGCCCGATCCGGCTTTCGAAGGCAAGCGCGCCATCATCCCGTTCGACCGGCTGGCGGGTAACCGCACCGACCGCCAGGATGGCAGCCTGCGGCGGATTGATGATCGCGTCGAACTGCTCGATGCCGAACATGCCGAGATTGGAAATCGAGAAGGTGCCGCCCGCCATGTCCTCGAACGACAGGCGCCCGGCGCCGGCCTTGTCGATCAGCCTGCGCGTGGTCGCCGCGATCTGGTCGATCCGCATCAATTCCGCGCTGCGCACGATCGGCGTGACCAGCCCCTTGGGGCCGGCGACGGCGATGGCGATATCGGCGTGGGGGAAGCGATGGATATCTTCGCCATGCACCTGGACGTTGATCTCGGGATGGCGGATCAGCGCCACGGCGGTGGCCTTGACCAGATAGTCGTTGATCGAGGCCTTTGTGCCCAGCACGATGTTGGCGGTTTTGCGCAGCGCCAGCAACTCGTCCGCGCGCGCGGTGATCCGCAGGTAGAAATGCGGCAGGTCGCGCTTGGCCTCGGTCAGCCGACGGGCGACAATCTTGCGAATGCGATCAAACGGCTCGATCACGGGGCGGTTTTCGCCGGCCACGAAAGGCACCGAAACGGTTTCGGCCGTTGGTGCCTTGTCGACCAGCGCCAGCACATCGGCCTTGGAAATGCGTCCGCGCGGGCCGGTCCCGCTCAGCGCGGCAAGGTCGATGCCATGCAGCGCGGCAATGCGCCGGGCAAGGGGCGAGGCAAAGATGCTTTCTGTCGCGTCCACCAGTGCAACCGTACCGCGCAGCCGCACCACCGCTTCGGGCCGCAGTGCCTGCGCTACATCCTGAAAGGATATCCGCCCGCCGCGCCCCGAACCCTCGATCGCGGCCAGGTCGACGCCTTCGCGTTCGGCCAGCTTCAACGCCTCGGCACTGATCGGCCGGTTGGTGGTGATCTTGGTTGGCGCGGGCGCGGGGGGTGCCGGCGCGGAAACGGGTGCTGCGGCCGGCTGGGCCGCAACCTTGGTGCCCGCGGGCTTGAAACCGGCAATGAACGCGTCGATTTCAGCATCGCCGGCAGCGGAATCGGCAAACACTGCCAGCAGCGTGCCGACCGGATGGACATCACTGCCGGCGCCGACCAGAATGCGACGCGCAACGGCATCGTATTCCGCGTCGACTTCATTGGTGATCTTGGCAGTTTCGATCAGGCACAGGGTCTGCCCGCGCGTAAACGCGTCACCTTCCTTGACCATCCATTCGGCGATGGTGCCCTCGGTCATTTCGATGCCCCATTTGGGCATGCAGAACGGGCGGATATCGGCCATTGTCGTGTTCCTCAGCGCCAGCCGAGAACTTTGCGCACCGCTGCTTCGATCTTGTCGGTCGACGGCAGGTAGGCGGTCTCAAGTTCACGGGCGAAGGGGATGGGGGTGTGCGGCGGGGTGACTGCCTGTGGCGGCGCCTTGAGGCTGGAAAACGCCTTTTCCGCAACCATCGCGCAGATGTCGGCAGCCAGCCCGCAGCGCGGCGGTGCCTCATCGACCACCACCAACCGCCCGGTCACTTCGACCGAATCGAGGATCGCTTCTTCGTCCAGCGGGCTGGTGGTGCGCAGGTCGATCACGTCGCAACCAATGCCTTCGGCGGCCAGCGTGTCGGCGACAGTTTCGCAAAAGCCCAACAAGAGCCCGCTGGAGACGATGGTGACATCTTCGCCGGCACGGGCGAGACGGGCATGGCCGAAAGGAATGGTGTAATCGCTATCGGGCACTTCGCCGGACATGGCATAAAGCGCCTTGTGCTCCAGGAAGATCACGGGGTCATCGTCACGGATCGCCGTGCGCAGCAGCCCGCGCACATCGGCGGGGCAACTTGGCATCACCACTTTCAGGCCAGGCATGCCGGTGAGGATCTGGTGGACCGACTGGCTGTGCTGCGCGGCGGCATTATAGCCCGCGCCATAGGCCATGCGCACGACCGCCGGGCATTTGGTCTTGCCGCCGAACATATAGCGGAACTTGCCCATCTGGTTCCAGATCTGGTCGAGCGAAACACCGATGAAGTCGGCGAACATCAGTTCGGCGATCGGACGCTTGCCCGCCAGCGCCAGGCCGCTGGCCGCGCCGATGATCGCGCTTTCCGAGATCGGAGTATCGATCACCCGGTCCGCGCCGAAGCGACCGTACAGTCCGGTCGAGGTGGACCAGATGCCACCGATCGCCTCCGGCCCGCCAGCCGTGCCCATGCCGCCGACGACATCCTCGCCCAGCACCACGACATTGGGGTCGCGCTCCATTTCTTCCGCGATCGTCGAGACGACGGCGTCGCGGTACATCATCCGAACCATGTCAGTCGTGCTCCAGCCGTCAGTAGGCTATGTAGACGTCGGCAAGGACGTCTTCGGGGGTCGGTCGGGCGGCGGCGCGGGCGTCGGCCACGGCGGCTTCGATGCTGGCCATCACGTCGCCGTCGATCAGGTCGAGATCGACATCGTCCAGCAGCCTGGCGCCGGTCACGCTGGCGCGGAAAATCTTGAGGCAATCGCGGGTATCGCGTAGCCGGTCGAGTTCGCCGGGGCCACGATAGCGCTGCGGATCGCCTTCGAAATGGCCGAAGAAGCGCTCGGTGTCGAACTCGACCGCCGCCGGGCCATTGCCGGCGCGAACGTACTCCAGCACTTCGCGCATGGTCTCATAGACCGCGAAGAAATCGGCGCCGTCGCCGCGCCACACCTTCATGCCGAAGGCCTCGGCGCGGCTGGCGATGTCGCGCGCCGTGCCGACCGCGTAATCGACGCCGGTGTGTTCGGAATAATGGTTGTTTTCGAACACGAAGATGCAGGGCGCCTGGGTGACCACCGCAAAGTTCATTGCCTCGAACGTCGTCCCCTGGTTGCAGGCGCCGTCGCCGGAAAACGCAATCGCTACCTTGAGATTTCCATCGGCATCCTTGCCGTCGATCTTGGCCGCCAGCGCGGCTCCGACCGCGATCGGCGCACCCGCGCCGACGATACCATTGGCGCCGAGCATGCCCTTGTCGATATCGGCGATATGCATGGAGCCGCCCTTGCCGTTGCACAGGCCTTCGCGACTCCCCCAGATTTCCTTCATCATGCCGGTCACGTCACAGCCCTTGGCCAGGCAGTGGCCATGGCCGCGATGGGTGGAGACGATCTTGTCGCCCGCGTCGAGAAGGTGCTCGCAGACCCCCACCGCCACCGCTTCCTGCCCGCAGTAAAGATGGGTGAAGCCGGCAATCTCGCCGGTCTGGATCTCGACATGCAGGCGCTCCTCGAATTCCCGGATCACCTTCATCTGACGATAGGCGCGCTGCAGCGCTTCGCGGCTCAGTTGCATTTCAGCTTCCTGTTCCCATTATGGCCGTGTTTCCGGCCCCGTTGCGGTTCATAAGCCGAGCACCGATCGGGCGATGATGTTGGCCTGCACTTCGTTGGTGCCGCCGAAAATGGTCCAGGCGCGGCTATTCAGGTAGCGCGGTGCGGCAAGCTGCGCGTCGCGCGAAATGATCGGTTCGGGCGCATTGTTGCCATAGAGCGGCCGGGCGGGTTCAAGCTGCAATCCGGCAATGCCATGCAGATCGACCGCCAGCAGGTCGATCTCCTGGCGCAGGTTGGAGGCGAGCAGCTTGCACAAGGAGGTCTGCGGACCCGGCGAGCGGCCCTTGGCCACTTCCGAGATGATCTTCAGTTCGATCATTTCCAGCGCCTGCGCGGACAATCGCGCCCTGGCCAGCTTGCGCCGCCATTGCGGCTCGGCAGCCATGGTGGCGCCCCGCCCGTCCGGGATCGTCTTTGCGATCTGCGCCAGGCGATCGATATCGAAGCCCAGCTTGGGCGCATGGCACGAGCCGCCGCGCTCGTTCTCCAGCAAGAACTTTGCGATTTTCCAGCCATCGCCTTCTTCGCCCACGCGGTCTTCAACCGGCACGACGACATCTTCCAGAAACACCTGGTTGACCTCATGATCGCCGGCCGAGCTGACGATCGGGCGAACGCTGATTCCGGGCGCCTTCATGTCGATCAGCACGAAGCTGATTCCGGCCTGCTTGCGCACCGCGGAATCGGTACGGACCAGGCAGAACATCCGGGTCGCATGATGCGCGTGGGTGGTCCACAGTTTGGAGCCATTGACGATATAGCGATCGCCATCCGCATCGGTCACGCGCACCGCACGGCACTGCAGCGAGGCCAGGTCCGATCCGCTTTCCGGCTCGGAAAAGCCTTGGCACCAGTAATCCTGGCCCGACAGGATGCGGGGTAGGTGCAGTTGCTTTTGCGCTTCGGTGCCAAAGGTCCAGATCACCGGCGCGACCAGCTTCAGCCCCAGCACGGTCAGGTTCGGTGCCCCCGCCAGCGCGCATTCCTTCTCGAAGATGTAGCGCTGCACCGGGCTCCAGCCTGTACCGCCATAGGCCACGGGCCATTGATAGCCCAGCCAGCCCTTGGCATGCAGCACCGCGTTCCAAGCCTGGCCGATGTCGGGTTCGACGAACACCGAAGGCGTGGCAGCCGCTCCGGCTTTCACCGGGTCGGGCAGGTTGCTCGCGAGAAAATCGCGGACTTCGTCGCGGAATGCGCGGTCCTGTGGAGAAAATTCGATGTCCATCAGCGTTTGCCTGTCAGCGTTCCAAAATCGTTACGGCGGAAACGCCAGGCGCGCCGTAGACATGGCTGTATGCGGTTTTCGGATTGCCCGGCACCTGGCGTCCGCCGCCGGCGCCACGCAATTGCACGACGTTTTCATAGACCTGGCGCAGGCCCGAGGCGCCGATCGGCTCTCCGCAGGCCAGGCAGCCACCATCGGTGTTGACCGGCAGGGTTCCGCCGATTTCGGTCCGCCCCGCGGCCAGCCAGCCCTCCTGTTCGCCATCCGCGCAAAAGCCGTTTTCCGCCATGTGCATGATCTCGGCGCCGGCCTCGGTATCCTGCAGCTGGGCCACGGCGATATCGCCAGGGCCGATCCCGGCCATGCGAAAGGCGTCGGCGGAGGCGATCCGCGTGGCCGAACCCCTTGGCCCGGCGCCGGCTGGCATGGTGTCGATCGACGGCGCAAAGACCTCGAAGGAGCCGGGCGGGCGCGTGCGCATGGTCGCCGCCTTCAGCCGGATCAACGGCTTGCCCAGTTCGCGCGCCTTCTTTTCGCTGGCCAGGATCAGCGCCACCCCGCCCTCGGCGGGCGAGCAGAACATGAATTTGGTGTAGGGATCGCTGACCATCGGCGCATTCATGATGTCGTCCAGCGCCACCGGCTCGCGCCGCCAGGCATGGGGCGCATGGACGGCATTGCGATAGGCCTTTTCCGCCACCCGGCCCAGCGTGGTGGGCGAGATGCCGTGCTCGTGCATGTAGCGCATGATCTTCGCGCCGAAGAATTGCGTGGTGATCATGTAGCCGGCCTGGCCGTACCACTCGGGCAGATTATACTCGGCGGGCATGGCATTGAAGGCGCCGCGCGGATGCTTGTCGAAGCCCACTGCCAGCCCGATCTCGAACTCACCCGACTTGATCGCCATCTGCGCCGACGACAATGCCGATCCACCCGCAGCACAGCCGTTGCGTACATTGATGAATTGCAGCCCGGTCAGGCCGAGCCGGTCGACCATGGTATCGGGATTGCCAGCAGCATCGGAGCCGCCATAGGCGAACTGCACATCGCCCCATTCGGCGCCCGCATCGGCCAGAGCCTGTCGCACCGCAAAAACACCCTGGTCGAGGCCTGAGACGCCATCGGTGCGACCGAACGGATGGATGCCGATGCCGATGATGCACGCGTCGGTCATGTCAGCATGCCCGTCGGCTGGAAAGCATGGATCAGCACCGGCTCTGCCGCATCCGGATCGAGTGGAACCAGCGTAAGCTCCAGTGGCATGCCGATGGTGATGGCGGCGAACGCGACACCGGTCAGCCGCGTCTCGACGATGCATTCTCCGGAAAGCTCGACATAACCGACAGCCCACGGCGTGAACGCCTCGGGTCCGGCGTAGGGTGGCGATTTCGGGCGATAGCGCTGGATCGTGTACGACCACAACCGGCCTTCGCGCTGCAACGGGTAGGGTTCGTAGTCGGTGCCCGGCGGGCAGGGAAACACGATGCGTCCGGACTCGCGATTGCGGCCGCCGATCAGTTGCGGTGAAACGTTGCCGGTAATCAGGCCTTCGGCGATCGCTTGCACGTTTCTCCCTTCCCGAACCGTTTGTGTCCGCTGTGTGGTTTGGTCTTTACGCTGGTCCAGCCCCATTTTCCGACTCATCAAAACGCTAGGGTCCATGGCAGCCCGGAATGTGAGAGCACCCGACACGGGAGAAGATCATGGCTGAAAAATGGGACTACATCGTCGTTGGCGCCGGTTCTGCCGGTTGCGTCCTGGCTGAAAGGCTCAGTGCCGATGGCCGCTCGACGGTGCTGGTGCTGGAGGCGGGCGGTGAAAACGACAGCTTCTGGGTCAAGCTGCCCAAAGGGGTGGCCAAACTGGTGACGCGGCCCGCACACATCTGGGTCTATCCGGTCAGCCAGCCTCGCATCCCCGGCGGACCGTTGAACGAGGCATGGATTCGCGGCAAGGGCCTTGGCGGTTCGTCGTCGATAAACGGCATGATCTGGAGCCGGGGCGAGCCGGAGGACTATGACGGCTGGGAGGCGGCAGGCGCCACCGGCTGGAACGGCGCCAGCATGACGCAGGCTTTCGTCACGCTCGAAGACCATGCGCTGGGGGCGGGGCCGATGCGCGGCGCGGGCGGACGTGTCCATGTCGATCCCGCGATCTACAGCTATCCATTGGCGGACCGGATGATCGAGTCGGGCGCTGCGCTCGGCATGGCTGTGGTCCAGGATCTGAACGGCAGCAGCGGGCCACGTGTCGGCCTCTACAGTCACAATATCCGCAAGGGGCGCCGCGAGAGCGCGGCCCGGACATTTCTGGACCCGGCGCGGCGGCGGGCCAACGTCCGCGTCGTCACCGGCGCGCAGGCCACGCGTATCCTGTTCGAAGACGGACGGGCCAGCGGCATCGAAGCGGTGGTCGGCGGGCGACCCGTCACCTTCGCTTGTGCCGGAGAGATCGTGGTGTCGGCGGGCACGATGGAAAGCCCGCTGTTGTTGCAGCGCTCCGGCATCGGCGACGGCGAGCGATTGGTCGCAGCCGGTATCGCGCCCCTGGCCCACTCTCCCGATGTGGGCGAGCGGATGATCGAACATTTGTCGATATCGCTGCCTTACCGATTGCTGCGCGGCAAGGGTACGCAGGCAAGCTTTTCCGGCATCGGCCTGATGACGGCGATGGCCCGGTACTTCGTCTTTCGCGACGGGATCATGGCCACCGGGCCGTTCGAGGTCGGTGCGTTCTGCAATGTCGCGCATCCGGACGGACGGACCGATGCCCAGCTCTATCTGGGCGGCTATACTTTTCAGGTTTCGGAGGACAACAATCCGGTTCCGCTCGACAAGATCGACAAGCGTCCGGGCGTGACCATCTATGGCTCGCTGTTGCGGCTGACCAGCGAAGGCTCTCTGCGCGTAACCGGGCCCAACGTCGGCGATCCGGTGCAAATTCTGCCCAACTGGCTGACGACCGAGCATGACCGCCTCTCGGCGATCGGGCTGATGCGCCGGATGCGCGCCTTTATGGCGGCGGAACCGCTGGGCAGCATGGTGGGGCAAGAAATGGTGCCTGGTCCGGCGATCCAGACGGACGATGACCTGCTTGACGCTTTTCGCCGCCTGTCGAGCTGCGGCCTGCACGGCATTCGCAGCTGCCGCATGGGCGCCGACGCCAGGGCCGTGGTTGATCCCCAACTGCGGGTTAACGGGGTTGCCGGCGTGCGGGTGGCAGATTGCTCGATCATTCCGGGCCATGTCACCGGCAACACCAACGCGCCCGCCATGGCCATCGGCCTGCGCGCGGCAGCAATGATCCTGGCCGATCGCCCGTGATGAGGAAGACCCGCCGACGGCTTATTTATTGAGCGAGATATAGCCCAGTTGCGATGCCTTGAAGACGGTCTGGCTGCGATTTACCGCGTTCAGCTTTACCGAAGCATTGTGAATATGGAAGCGCACGGTGGCGCGGCTGCGCGACATGATCATGCTGATCTCCAGGTCGGTCTTGCCGATCGCCGCCCAGCGCAAACACTCGACCTCGCGCTTGGACAGCCGCGATCCGGACGGCAGCGCCTGCACCGAGCCCATGACCTGGACATAGGTGGAAATGAAGGTGCGGGCATAGAGGCCGAAGGCGTCGCCGTAACGCAGGAAATCCGCTTCGAGATCGATCCGGTCGCGATCGAGTGGATTGAAACTGACCGCGCCGATCTGGCCGAACGGCAAATGCACCGGGACCACGATCGCCGCGCGGGTCATGGCGCGCGTTTCAAAATTGACGATATCGATCGATTTGAGATAGGCATTCGGTTGCCGGGTGCGAAATCCATCACAATTGACCCAGAACGGCTGGCTTTCGAACCGGCAGGCCGAGGTGATCGGCGAATCAAGCGCAATGCGCGAATTTCGCCACCACACGCGCTGGTCCTCGGTCCAGCCGAACACGTCCCGCGCCAACAGGTTTCCCTCGACATCGACCGGCGTGCGCTTGTCGGCAATATCGTGGGTTGGTGCGGCCCGCATGCCGCAACTCATGGCAAGATCGTGCAGGGCTGTGGCGGCCCGTATGATATCTGCCGCAGCCGAAACCCGCACAGCATCGATTCGTTCTTGCGAAAAAAGCAACTTTCTCCCCCTTGCCGTTCTTTTCTGGGACGTAGCCGATGAAAATGACGCAGCGATCTTAGTGTTGCACAAACCCGAGCAAAAGCAAAACCTGACATTTTGCGCAGCATGGGACTTGCGCTGGAAATGGTAGCATCCGGATCGAAAAGGGGATTTCCGGGTGAATTTCGATCTTAATGAAGATGAGGAAATGCTCAAGGCGCTTACCGAACGCTTTGTTACAGACAATTATGACAACGATCGCCGCCGCAAATACCTGGGGGAAGTGGCCGGGTTTTCCGCCCGGAACTGGGCCATTCTGGGCGAATTGGGCTTGATTGCCGCGCCTATGGACGCCGAGGCAGGCGGCTTGGCGCTTGATGGCACCGCCATCGCCACCGTGTTCGAGGTACTCGGGCGCGGGCTGGTGGTCGAACCATTGGTTGAAAGCGTGCTGGTAGCCGCCCGGTTGTTTGCGGCCACGTCGGCGCAGCCGTTGCGCGACGCATGGTTGCCCGATTTATTGACCGGGAATCGGCGGCTGGCGCTTGCCCACGCCGAAGCCAATGGGCGGGCCGCGCGACTTTGGATCGAAACAACTGCGCAGCCGTTCGCAGGGGGCGTCCGCCTGGATGGCAGAAAGGCGTTCGTCGCTGCCGGCGCCGGAGCGGACGGCTATATCGTCAGCGCCCGCAGCGTGGGTGCCGCAAGCGAGGAAGCCGGGGTTGGCCTGTATCTGGTTCCCGCCGATACCGCTGGCCTGTCGATCAGGCCATGGCGCTGGGCGGATGGCACTTTGGGTGTGTCCTTGACGCTGGACGATGTTCGGGTGGGGCCTGACGGTGTCCTGGCCGGCGGGGTAGCGCAGATTGCCGGCGTCGAGGTGATGGCCAATCTGGCGCGCTGCGGCGAGGCGCTGGGGATCATGGAGCGCCTGTTTGCCGACACCCTGCAATATCTGAAGACCCGCGAGCAATTCGGCGCCAAACTAGGCAGTTTCCAAGCCATACAGCATCGCATGGTGGCGCAATATGCCGCAATCGAGCAAAGCCGGGCGCTGCTCAACCTGGCGCTCGTCTCGCATGACATGGCAGGTTTCGACGCGGCAGTACGCGGCGCGCGGGCCTACATCGCCGCAACCTCGGTTCAATTGGGACATGAGATGATCCAGTTCCATGGCGGCATGGGCACCACGGTTGAACTGCCAATCGGGGAGGGGCACAAGCGGTTGCTGGTACTGTCGCGCTGGCCCGACGATCCGGATATCGCGCTGGACCGCTACGCCGGGATCGAGGCGTAATCGGCAGGTCGCTCGCAATGACGCTTCAGCGCGGTTCGCGTCGCTTCAGCCACGCGATGCCCCGGCCCAGCAGATCATGGAATACCGGCAGGTCCCAGGCGCAGCGGTCGACCGTGGGCCACCAGTCGAGCATGGGCTGCAAGTCATAGTGGCCCCGGCAATGACCTAGCGTCAGGTACAGCACCGCGCCTTTGCCGTGATCCTTGGTATAGAACACGGGATGCTTGCCCGGTGCAGCCGCGGCTTCGACAAAGCCGGTACCCGGCCCGGTGCATTCGGCTTCGAGCAGTACATGCAGGTCGCCGTGCGTTTCGAGGTGGTATAGCTCATCGGATGTGTCGAAAGGCTCTATCCCGGCCACCAGCGGATGCGCCGGATCGGCTATGGTGACGCGATAAGGCGCGATCGGCGGATGCGAAATGAACTGGCTGCCAAGCAGGTCCATCATCAAGGGGGCCCAGCGTGGGGCATCCCATCGGCCGTCTTCGAGCAGCCGCAGCACCGAATTGGTGCCATGCAGCGCGTACCAGCGGCCACCGGCCTTCAGCCAGTCCCGCAACGCCTCTTGCGCCACCAACGACGGGGTAACGTCGCAGGTATAGGTGATGAGGATATCCGCAGCGGCGATAGCGGCAACGTTTTCGTAGTCCTCGAACACGCGCGTACGCACGGCGGGGTCATCGGCCAACAATTTGAGCAATTCGAGCCGGGCAAAGTCCATGTCGTGCCAGACCCCGCCACAGATCAGTACGCAATCCATGCGCGGCGGACGGCTTTCGTTTTCGGTCACTTGCCCAGTTCGCCATTCAGATATTTCTCGAGCGTCTGGTGGAACTGGCGGATGCGGATTTCCTGGTAATCCGCCAGCTGGATCTTTCCTGTTTTCGAGCAGCGCAGCCCCTGCTGGACATAGGGCAGATTGTCCATGTCCTGCTCGAACACGTCGCCCAGGCCGCCCAATTCCGGTGCCGCCGTCCATTTTTCGTCAGGCCCCAGGAAATGCAGCGGCACGCCGCGGGGGACGGGTTCGCCCTTTTTCCCGCGCGCCAGAATTCGCACGTCCATCAGGCAGGTGTCTGGCGTTTTACCCGGACGCCAGCGATAGACGATGTTGGGCATGTAGCCGCCCCATGGAGAGAAATTGGGAAACACGTTGTACACCAGCGCGTCGAGCAATTCGGAATCCGTTGCCTGTTCATGGTCGTAGCCGGATTGTTCGCTGTAAGCCTTGCGCATGGTGACACCTAACGCTGCGCGAGCGCTGGCACCTTCGGGTACCTGGATCGCATAAGGGTCGGCTGACGCGTCGTAGTTATCCGCGGAGCGGCCGTTGTATTTGATGAATTCGTCGACGATCCATTGCTCGGTCTTGCCGGTGGGATCGACATGCGGCGACATCACCCCGAAGGGCACGAGGTTGACGTTGATATTGTCGCCCCAGTTCCAATAGGCGCTGTTGCAATCACCGGAAAAAGGCAGCAGTTGCGGATGGGTGGTGATGGTATGCCAAGCCTCCATGAAGGCCTCGGCGGTCACCTTCCAGTTGGCCGGAACCTCCTTTGCCACCCAGATCACCGTCGTGCATTCCTCGTGCCGCCAGCGCGTGAAATGCTCGGGTAGCGGGCTGAGAAATTCTTCCAGAGTGGGGCCGCCTGATTCTTCGCGCACAAAGATGTATCCGGCCCAGCGACCAACCTCGGCCTGCGGCAGGTCAATGCTGCCTGGCGCCAGATGCGCGAAATCCCATTGGCAAGGCATCGAATCGAAGCCGCCGTCCTTGTGCCAACTGAAGCCGTGGAACGGGCAGGTGAACTTGTCGGCATGGCCATCGACAGTCCGCAGCTTGCGACCGCGATGCAGGCAGACATTGTGGAAGGCCCGGATCGAGCCATCTTCCTGTCGAGAAATCAGGTAGGATCTACCGGCATTTTCATAGACGACGTAATCGCCCACATCGGGCAGGTCTTCCTCGCGCGCGGCGAACTGCCAGATATAGGGCCACATCTTTTCGCGCTCGGCCTGGGCGAACGCTTCGCTGGTATAACGCTCGACCGGCAACGGCTCCGAGCCAAGGTATTGATAATGCTCGTCGGTCAGGCAGGCGGGTGACGGGCGCGAGTCGGCGTCCATCAGCTCGGACCAGGTAACGCCGGGGCTGCGTGCGCGGGCGCGGGTACCGGACATGCCGGCGGCGTCGTGAGGGTCATGCTCTGCCATCGACCGAATTCCTTCTTCCCGGGATTGTCATAGTTGGGTTCTGTTCTGGCGCCCCGGCAAGCATCCGTCACCTTGCCGAAAGCATAGGTTGCAAGGACACGCAAATACGCCAAACCGCCCGGCAGGCCCATAGTCGGGCGAAATCAATTTGGGAGAATGCCGTGAACAAGCGGCTGGATGGCAAGGTCGCGCTGGTGACCGGGGGGACCTCGGGAATCGGTGCAGCGACAGTGACGAGGCTGGCCGCGGAGGGCGCGGCGGTGATCTTCACCGGCTCGAACGAAGCCGCCGCTGCCAAAATCCGTGCCGAAACGGGTGCCCGTTTTATCGCGCACCGGGTTGAAGTGCCGGAGTTGTGGCGGCCGCTGATGGACACCATCGCCGCCGACTATGGCCGGCTCGACGTGGCCTTTGCCAATGCCGGCATCGAAGCGGGTGATGGCAGCATCGAATCGATCGAATTTCCCGGCTGGGCCAACGTGCTCGATGTCAATCTGACCGGGGTCATGCTCACCTGCCGCGCCGCCATCCGCTTGATGAAAACCAATCCTGATGGCGCGACCGGCTCCATCGTCATCAATTCGTCGATGAACGCCCACCGCGCGATGGGCAATTTCATGGCCTATTCGGTAACCAAGTCGGCGGTCGTGGCGCTGGCCAAGTCGATTGCGGTGCATTGCGGCAATCAGGGCTATGCCATCCGCTGCAACGCGATCCTGCCGGGCGTGGTCGAGACCGCGCTGATCGTCAATCTGATCGACAAGGCACCCGATCCTGCCGCTGCGCGTGCCGCCTATGAAGGCATGGCGGCGCTCAAGCGCATGGCGCGGACCGACGAAATCGCCGGGCTGGTCGCCTACCTCGCGTCGGATGAAGCAGCGTTCGTGTCGGGTGCGGAGTTCGTGATCGACGGCGCGACTACGGCAGGGATGATGGGCGTATGAGCGAATTGGGAGCCAGGCGGCTGGAGCGGCGGGTTGCCGTCATTTCCGGGGGATTGCGCGGGATCGGCCTGGCCGTGGCCGAGCGCTATCTGGCCGAAGGCGCCGAGGTCGTGCTCAGCGATCTCGATGCGGCGGACAGCGCTCATGCGGTCGAAACGATGCAACAGCTGGGTCCGGCGGCCAGCTATGTCGCCGCGGACGTCACCAGCGAGGCCGACTGGCAGCGCGTTGCCGACACCGTGCGCGAACGTCACGGTAAATGCCATATCCTGGTCAACAACGCCGGCACCGACCTGACCGGCGCGGTCGAGACGCTGGAACTCGCCAGTTGGCGGCGGATCATGGCGATCAACGTCGACGGGGTGTTCCTGGGCACCAAGCATTTCGTGCCGATGCTCAGCGCCGGCGGGCCGGATTTCCGGGGCGGGTCGAGCATCATCAACATCAGCTCGATCATGGGCCTGGTCGGCTACAGCGAAGTCTCTGCCTATAACGCCAGCAAGGGCGCGGTGCGCCTGTTCACCAAAGGCATCGCCATCGAATTCGCCACCAAAAAGATGCCGATCCGCGCCAACTCGATCCACCCCGGCTTTGTGGTGACGCCGCTGTTGCAGGCCGGCTTCAAGCGCTGGGTGGACAAGGGCGCGGCGCCCAGTGCGCAGGTGCTGATCGACACCATGTCGGCAACCACGCCGATCGGGCGGCTGGCCGATCCTGCCGAAATCGCCGGCGCCGCTTTCTTCCTCGCCTCCCAGGACAGCAGCTACATGACCGGATCCGAGATCGTCGTCGATGGCGGCTGGACCGCGCAATGAGGATAGACACATGGCGATAGAACTCGATGGTGTGATCGCGGTGGTTACCGGTGCGGCGGGCGGCATCGGTCGCGAAGTGGTCAAGGCGATGAAGGCATCAGGGGCGGCAGTGATCGCCACCGACATGGTCAACGATGCGACTGTCGAAGGCGCCGATCATTATCTCCGCCACGATGTCACCAGCCCGCAGGACTGGGCTGCGGTCGAGGCGCTGGTTCGCGACAATTACGGGCGGCTGGACGCGCTGGTCAACGTCGCCGCAATCTCAGTCGTCGGCAAGATCGAAACCACGCCGCTGGCCGAATGGCACCGGGTCAATGCGATCAATGTCGACAGCGTCATCATCGGCACCCAGGCGCTGCTCGAACTGCTCAAGGCCGGGGGCAAGGCGCGGCCTGGCGGCGCTTCGATCGTCAACTTTTCCAGCGTCGGCGGCCTGCGCGGCGCGGCCTTCAACGCGGCCTATTGCACCAGCAAGGCGGCGGTGAAGATGCTGTCGAAATGCATGGGCATCGAATTTGCGGCACTGGGCTACAATATCCGCTGCAACAGCGTGCATCCCGGCGGGATCGAAACCCCCATGCTGATGGGCATCATGGACAATTATGTCGCGCTGGGCGCCGCGCCATCGCGCGAGGCGGCAGCGCAGGGCATGGTCGCCGCGCACCCGATCGGACGCCTTGGCCGGCCCGACGAGATGGCAGGCGGCGTCGTGTTTCTATGTTCGGAGGCGGCCAGTTTCGTGACCTGTTCCGAATTCCTGATGGATGGCGGTTTCAGCCAGGTGTAATACCAATGGCGTAGCTTTACCCGACACGAGGTGAGCAGCACCCGTCAGCGTCCTTTATTCCTCGCCCGCCACCATATCGCTCAACAGCTCATGGAACCGCTGCACGCGCTTTTCCTGGTTGGGCAGGATGAAACCCTTGAACCCGCGTGAATTCAGCCCCTGTTGCTGGCTGGTGCCGATCGACAGATCCTGGTCGGCGACATAGCCCACCGATACCCCGTCGCCATAGACGCTGTGGCGCGCGATGGCGTCATGACGGAACGGTGCGCGACCGACAGGCGTGTCGATTTCGGTCATTCCTGCGACGGGTGGATAGATGCACCAGTGCTGGAAGACGCATTTTTCCGGATCGGTCGGATGCGGTTCGGTGCGCAGGATCTGGCACTGTTCCGGCGACATGGTGATCGTCAGGTTGGGAAACAGCGTGCAGTGAAAATAATCGACCAACTGCTGGTCGCTCATCCGGTCGTAATTGCTATAGCCGCGCTCTGGCCCCAGCTTGCGCTTGGCGGCGATGACGGCGGCGCGAATATCCCCGGTGCGACCCTTGTATTCCGCCGGGTCGATCCCCCATGCCCGGGCAACGTCATCCAGCGGCGTGGGCACTTCGCCCGAATGGAAATCCTCGCGCGTGGTGGCCTGATGGCCCTTCATCCACATCGAATTGTGCCCGCTCTCATACATTTCGAACAGGGTGTCGGGCAGGCCGTCGTTGATGAAGGTCGACAGTTCGGGGTGAATGGTCGGCAGGTGGTAGCTTTCGTTGAAATTGTCGCGGATGATTTTCCAGTTGAATTCGCACTCGGCCGACACGTTCAGCACCCGGACCCAGTTTTCCAGGCCGTAACCCGCCAGCCGTTCGGGGAACGGGGCCAGCCATTCGTGCAGCGGCGCAACATCGTCAGCCATGCACCAGAACACGAACGGACCCCAGGTCTCGCAACGCAGTGGGGTCAGCGTGATCTTGCCGCAAGGGTCGCCGCCGGGGAAATCGTCCGGGTCCTGGACGCGGGCCAGCGTCCCGTCGACGTCGAACTGCCAGCCGTGATAGCTGCAGGTGATGCGCGGCGCGCTGCCGACATCGCCCAGCACCAGGCGGTTGCCGCGATGCGGGCAGCTGTTATAAAAGGCCTTGACGCCGTCATCCGCCTGGCGAACCATGATGACCGATTCCTTGCCGAAATTGTGGCGGATCAGGTCGCCTTCTTCTTCCAGTTCGGCCAGCATTCCGCCCAGATGCCAGACCTTGGGCCAGAGATACCTGTTTTCCCGGTCCATCCAGTCGCGCGAGATATAACGCTCGGCGGTGATCGTATCGCCCCGCACCGGCTGATCGAATTCCTTGGAATAGCGCGAAAACATGGCTTCGGCAGTCATTGTGGTCTCTCCACCGCTATCTGGCTCAGCGCGGCCGGTGCTGCTGCTGGCTGAAATCTGCTCCCCGACGGCCCGATCGGATAATGCCGGGGTTGGCGGCAAAGAATCCATGATCGGCGGGATCGCTCTTGACCCAATCGGTAATAAGCGTCCGCCGCATGATCTTCCACTCGCCATTTAGGCAGGCATAGTCGTCGACATAACGACCGGCGATAAACAGGTCGCGGGGCTTGCCGGCTTCGTCGCGCGCACCGTGCCACGCCTGAAAATAGCATTCGCCGCTGGCGGTATCGCCGTGAACTTCAATCCGGATTTGGCCGAGCAAGTGCTGTGTGGCATCGAACCCCGCCAGCATATTCTGCGCAAAGGCGACGAATTCATCAGCCGGCCCGGCCATCAGCCCGCAATCGACCTGCGCTTCGGCATGAAAGGCGCTGCGCTGCAATTCCGGATCGAGCCGGTCCAGCCCGCGTATGTAGCGATAGCCCGCTTCCTGGATGTCGCGTCGGGCGGCGAGATCACGAATTTCGGCTTCAAGATTGAAAACAGCAGGCATTTTCGGGCATCCATTATCTGAGTGCGCAAGTTATCGGCGCCTGGAAAGTCAGTCTTGTCCTACGGCGGAACCGGGCAATCCTGAACTGGCAGGACGAATAGTTTACGAGAGCGGCTGATTGGTCGAAGCGGTTGCCCATCAAAAAGCAGGAGATGGCGATGGCGAATGTTGCGATGACCGGAGCCGGGCGCGGCATCGGTTTCGAACTGGCAAGACAGCATGTGGCCGCGGGCGACCGGGTCTTTGCGCTGGTGCGGCATCCCGACCCGGCAACCCGGCTGGCTGCGGTGGCGGCAGCGTCGGGCGGCAGGCTTTCGATCCACACGATGGACGTAGCCGATAGCGCCTCGGTCAAGGCCGGTGCTGCCGACACCGGTGACGAGCCGATCGACATTCTCTACAATGTCGCCGGCATCATCGGCACCACTGCGCCCGAACTGGAAAGCGCCGACTGGGGCGCCTTCGACGAAGCCATCGAGATCATGCTGAAAGGGCCGCTGCGGGTATTGCAGGCGTTTTTGCCGCGCCTGCAGGCAGGCTCGAAAGTCATCAATTTTTCCAGCCAACTGGCGGCCTCGACCTGGCCTTACGGCGGCTATTACGCCTATGGCGCGGCCAAGGCCGGCATGGGCCGGATGATGCGCTCGGTGGCGATCGACCTCCGGGAACGGGGCATCGTCATCGGCATCGTTCACCCCGGTTATGTCCAGACCGACATGGGCGGCGCCGACGCCGACATCACCCCGCAGGACAGCGCCAGCGCCTTGTGCAAGCTGGCGAGCGAATGGACGCTCGACCGCTCGGGCGATTTTTACAAGTGGAACGGCGAACCGCATCCCTGGTAATCGGGCTGCGGCAAGATGGAATGGTCCGCTTCGATGGTCAGGGTGACGGTCATGAATGCGCGGCAAACCATGCGCGGGTTGCTTCCATCACCGACCTGGCCCGACCGGTCGCATCGGGATAGGCCTCGCGCAGGGCCTTGGAGCGCAGTTCAAGGCTGAGCGGGATACCGCTTGGCAGCGCGCGGTATAATTCGCCGAGCGGTAACGCACCCATCCCGCATTGTTCGCGAAGATCGATGGCATCGGTAATGACAGCGGCAAAATCGTTCGGATCGGGGCGGTGGGCCGGCGCATCGCAGAATTGAGCGTAGGGCAGCAAAGCCGGGTCGAGCGCAGCGATATCGGCCATCGTCGTGTCCGAGCGATCGACGTGGATCGGATCGATCAACAGCGCCCGCAGCGGATGCCCGACGGCATCCAGAATCTCCACGGCCGCGGCCAGATTGCGCACCTCGGTGAAAATGCCGAATTCCAGCGCCACGCGCATGGAGCTGCCCTCGGCATGGCGGCACAGTTCGGCCAGCCGGGTTGCGGTGGCGGCAGGGTCGGGATCGGACGACACGCAGAGGACATGGCCAGCGCCCAATTCGGCGCCGATGTCGATGCTGCGGCGATGATCCGTCATCGAAGAGTCGGGCTTGAGCCAGATCACCTCGATATCGAGCAGATCCAGCCCGCTGTCGGCCAGTGCCTGCCGGCAATCGCGGGTGGTGGCGCCCGTCCAGGATTCTGGTTCGATCCATAACCCCACCGCGTCGAAGCCGGCGGCGGCGGCGGCACGGATGGTCGCGACCGGGCCGAATTCCGGAACTACACCGGATGCGAGCGACAGGCGGTTCGTGGCTGCGACCTTACAACACCGGGACGGACATGTCGGGATCGTCCTGGAGGTACCAGTTCAGCCATTCATGGAAATACTGGTTGCCGCGCTCGTTGCGACCAAACACCAGTTCGTCATGCGCGCCGCTTTCCAGCCCTTTCTGGACTTCCAGCCCGATCAGGTAATCCTCGTTATAAGTGATATCGCGGAAGAAGGTCATCATCGCTTCGAGGTTGGCGCGGTCGGCGTCGTCGCGGGGCGCATCGCGCCGCAAATAGTTCAGCACGGTGCGGTTCCTGTCGGGCGTCGGTCCGGGGAACAGCTGGGCGATCTGGGTGATTTCGGGGGCAATGAAGATCGACACATTGGGAAAGAATATGCGCACGAAATCGAAGCCATTATTCTCCTGTTCGCCCCATTGCGGGCGCGGGATCGGGCGAAGGGCTTCCGCGATGCGGCGTTGCGGAAAACCGATGCGGATGTTGGGGCCGAAGCCTTCGTAGTGCATGCAGTTGGACGGGGTGCGCGGGTAAATGGTCTCGGGATGAAGCGAGCTGAAATGATAACCCTCGAGATAGCCGTCGAAGGCTATTTTCCAGTTGGCGCCTTCGATCTCGCGGCTGCCGAGGTAGGACCAGTTGCCAAAGTCCAGGGCTTCGAAATCTCTGAGGAAGCCCTGGAAGTGGCGGTCGAGGTCGATCGGCGCGTTTGGTGTCAGGCACACGAAGATCATGCCCGCGCGTTCCTCGCAGGGCAATTCGCGCAGGCCCATTTCGGATTTGTTCACTTCGCCGAACTTGCTGGCTTCGGAAATGCCGATCAGCTTGCCGTCAAGGCCATAGGTCCAGTGATGATACATGCACTGGAACTTCTCGGCATT
>CAZZYX010000039.1:0-25509 GCA_964658485.1 uncultured Acetobacteraceae bacterium
CGTTCTACCTTGCCATGGGTGGCGCGGATGCGGCGGGTCAGCCGCCCGATCTCGGCAATCGCGCCGAAATCGAGACTTTTGCGCCATACGAAGGGCCGGATCGCGGTCAGAAATGCCGTCCCCGCCCCGATGTCCCCGGCGGCGGCGCGAGCGCGGATGAAAGCGGCGCGCTCCCACGCCAGCGCCGAGGATTCGTAATGGCCGAGCGCCGCATCCACCGGGATCGCGAGCGGGCTGATTTCCGACGCCGGGCGCAGCCGCAGGTCGACGCGAAAGACATAGCCGTCAGCATCGACATGCGACAGCGTCTGGACCACATGGCGGGCAATGGCCTGCGCCGCTTCGCCGGGATCGTCGCGCTGGCGGCGGGGCAGGCGGTGCGGATCGTAGAGCAGGATCGGGTCGATATCGGAGCTGTAGTTCAGTTCCTGCGCGCCGTGTTTGCCCAGCGCCAGCGCGATGAAACCGCTATCGCCCAGGTCCTGCACGGCATCCGGGGTGCGGCGGCGGATGGCATCGGCGATGGCCGCAGCCAGCGCCCGGTCGGCCAGCGCCGATAATTCCGCCATGACCCGTGCCAACGGAAATGCACCCGCCAGATCACCCACCGCCAGCGCCAGCGCAAAGGCCATGCGCTCGCGGCGCAGCGCTTTGCCGACTTCGCCGGGGGCGTGATCGGCGCCGACCGGGCTCAGCGCCCGCGCGTGGCCGAGCGCAGCCTCGCCCCGGCCCGCCGCCAGCAGATCGACCAGCGCCGGCAGCCGCGTCATCGCTCGGGCCAGAAACGGTGCATGCATCTCCGCTCGGCGCAGCGCGTTGCTCCAGTCGTCCAAGCCGGTCAATTCCCGTCAGATCCTGTCATGTGCGGGTCTTGCCTCGCGCAGTGGCTTCCCGCAAGCGCCGCCCGCCGCTATGCGGCCGTCATGGTCGACCGTCCCAATTTCCGCTTCCCGCCCGAATGGCATCCGCAGGAGTGGCTGTGGATCGGCTTTCCGCATGACGCCGGGGAATGGCCCGGCTATCTGGCCGAGGCGCAGGCGCAGATTGCCGCCTTTGCCAGCGCGGTCGCCGACAGCGGGCAGGAGGTGCGGCTGATCGTGCGGGATCCGGCCAACGAAGCGCGCGCGCGGCAACTGGTGTCATCGCCGGTCAGGCTGGAGCAGCGTATCTACGGCGACATCTGGTTGCGCGATACCGGCCCGCTGGTGGTTTGCGACGTTGCCGGTAACCGTATTGCCCGGCGATTCGGCTTCAACGGCTGGGGCGGCAAATATGTCATGGCCGGCGACCGGACGATCGGCGGTGACCTGGCGGCAGACGCTGGACTGCCGGCAATCGAGGCCGACTGGATTTTCGAAGGCGGCGCGGTCGATGGCGACGGCGCCGGGCTGGCCGTGACCACCGAGCAATGCCTGCTCAATCCGAATCGTAATCCGCACCTGTCGCACGCCGATATCGACGCGCGACTGGACCGCGACCTCGGCTTTTCGCGAGTGCTGTGGCTGGGCGAGGGCCTGCTGAACGATCACACCGATGGCCATGTCGATAATCTGGCGCGCTTTGTCGCGCCGGGCGTGTTGGCTCTGCCCCGCGCGACCGGCGCTAACGACCCCAACGCGGCGATCTACGCCGATGCGAAGGCGCGTGCCGAAGCGCTGGGCGTGACGGTGCGTGAAGTGCCGTCGCCCGGCCTGATCGAACGCAACGGACGGATCGAGCCGGCCAGTTACATGAATTTCACTATCACCACCCGGCTGGTGGTCGTGCCGCTGTTCGGATCGCCGCACGATGCCGATGGCGTGGCGGCGGTGGCGGCGCTGTTCCCCGACCGCGACTGCATCGGCCTGCCCGGCGATGCGGTGCTGGCCGGTGGCGGCGGTTTTCACTGCGCCAGCCAGCAAATGCCAAAGGCGTAGTCACTCGCAACCGGCTATTATTTATCGTCGTCGAAATGGCCGGCTATCGTCCAGTCCTGGTCGTAGGTGATCCTGTCGCCCTCCGCCCGCCCCTGCGCGTCCAGCGCCGGACGAAACCGGAAGCGTTGAAAAATCAGCCGGCAGGTCAGTTCGTCGAGCACGCCGTTGCCGCTCGATCGCAGCGTCCGGCATGCGGCAACCCGGCCTTTTGCGTCGACCGTGACTGCGACGCGGGTGGTGCCGGTAAACGGTGCGTTGCGTAATGCTTGGGGAATGTCTCCATCCTTGATGCGCCCGCCGATCAATTCGACATCGCGCCCGCCGTCGCCCTCGCCATCGCCAGTGGTACCTGACCCGGTGCCTTGCCCCGTGCCACCGGCGCCCGAGCCGGGACCGGGGACCGGCGCGGCGCCTGCTGCCGTCTGGACGCCGGCGCCGGCCACGATGGCGGCGGGAACGGGAGGAGGCTTGAGCACCGGCACCGGCGGCGCCACGATCGGCGCGGCGTGGGAACGGATATGCGCCGGGGCGGCGCGTCCGGAGGCGGCGTGGGCCGGGCGCCGTTTCGGCGGTCTTGGTGGGGGCTTCGGCGGCGAGGAGCGCAAATCCAGCGAGGTCAGCGCATCTTGCACGCCGGTGCGGACGATTTGCGGTGAGAAGCCGGTCCACACCAGCAAGGCAATCGCCAGTTGCAACGTCGCCGCCAAAACCCCGGCAATTACGCGGGACGGTCGTGCCGTTCGATCATCGCGGACAGCCATGGGGGGAAACGCCGACCCAAATGCGGAAGGTATCAACCCCCGGTCGGACAGCCGGCGCCGCCGATCAGCGGCAGCGCTTGTGCGCGGTCATGGAGCGGTCGATGGCGCGGCCACCCAGCGCGCCTGCGACGCCGCCGATCAACGGTCCGGCCAGGCCACCGCCGATAAGGCCGCCACCCAGCACCGCGCCGCCGACACCGCCAGCGACCAGGCCCGTGGTGCCCGATGAATGGCGACACCGCTCATAGCGCGAGCGGCCATGATAGCTGCGGTCGCTATTGCGGGTACGGTCGTCATGGTGATCGTCGGCATAGGCCGAAACCGGCATGGCGAGGACGAGCGAGGCAAGAAGGACGGCGCGCTTGAACATGGCAGGCTCCGAATTTGATCGAATCAACTTGTCCGCGTAACGTCTGGAGCTTCGAATTGTTTCTCGTCGTTCGGTGCCTGCCGGGTTAAGTCGATCAACCGCGCCGCCAGCCACAGGCGGATGGCACCCGCCAGGCCTGGCGCCGGGGTGGCCAGGATGCGCTCCGCGTCGATCCCGGCGACCAGCGCGTTGATGGGAATGCCCTCGGTTTCGGCAGCGCCGCGCAGCAGATCCCAGAACAGCGGCTCCAGGCTGATCGAAGTCTTGTGGCCGGCGATCTCGACCGAGCGCTTGACCGGCGGATGGTATGGTACCGGCATTACGCCTAGTACATGTGCTGGCCGCCGTTTATGGACAGCGTCGATCCGGTGACGAAACTCGCGGTTTCCGAGCACAGGAATGCGACCCCGCTGGCGATTTCTTCCGCCCGGCCCAGGCGGCCAACCGGGATCTTGGCGATGATCTTGTCCAGCACCGGCTGCGGTACCGCCGCCACCATTTCAGTGTTGATATAGCCGGGCGCCACGGCATTGACGGTCACGCCATACTTGGCCCCTTCCAGCGCCAGGGCCTTGGTGAACCCGTGGATGCCCGATTTGGCGGCGGCATAATTGACCTGGCCGTATTGTCCGGACTGGCCATTGATCGAGCCGATGTTGACCACCCGGCCCCAGGTTCTTTCACGCATGCCGGGGAAAGTCGCCTGGACCATATTGAAACAGCCGCCCAGGTTGATGCGCATCACCTCGTTCCAGTCGTCGAAGGTCATCCGGTGCAGCACGGCATCGCGCGTGATGCCGGCATTGTTGACGACGACATCGATCGGCCCGAGGTCGGCAGCGACCTGTGCGCAGCCATCGTTACAGGCCTGGTGATCGCCGACGTCCCAACAATACGACGGGATGCCGGTTTCAGCGGTAAAAGCCTTGGCCCGTTCGCTATTACCGCCATAGTTGGCGGCAACGATAAATCCCTGGCCATGCAAGGCGATGCTGATTGCCTCGCCAATACCGCGAGTCCCGCCGGTCACAATCGCGACGCGTGCCATACCTATCCATCCCATAATTCGACAGATTTATGCTAGGCAAGCGCTGCCCTTGCCGCAAGCCTGCAATACGGGAAAACTGATCGAAAACTTGCCGGCGTATCGGTTAGCGCGCTGAACCGTTACCCGTTTATCGCACGATGCCGCAGTTCAGAATTTGAACTGCGTACCTACGAAAACCGCCTGGGTGTCGGTTTTGCCATCGATCTGCCCATCCAGCCGATCCCGATCACGCTGGTAACGCAGGCCAGCGGTGACATCGAGATTGCGCGACAGGCGATAGCTGCCCCCGAGATCGACGGTCTGCGTGCCGATGCTTTCCAGGGTACGCGGAGCGCGACCGGCGCGATCATGCTCGTCGAGCGCGATATGCGGGACCAGCCGCGATGATGCACCGCCCGAATCGGGTGCCGATTTGAAGGTGGACAAATCGGGCATGTCGATCCTGCGGATGTCTTGCACCAGCGCTAAGCTCTGGGCATTCTGGGCAAAGCCCTGATAACCCCGCGCTACTCCCAAATTATAGGCCGCGGGCGCGATTGCCAGCGATGCCACCCCCGGCACCATGGCGGGGGCGGGGCGGCTGATGCGATCGCTGGCGCCGCGCACGATGATCGAGCCGGCTGTGTCCGGATCGACCCGTACCGCCACGGTCACTGAACGGTCGGGCCGGGTGGCCAGCCCGGCCGGGGTAAAGCGGAACATCGGCCCCTTGCCGCCGGTGGGGCTGGCGGCGAGCACGCTGGCCAGTCGCGGATCGACCGAACCCGGAGAAAAACCGTTGAGATCCTGATTCGCGGCCAGTCCCGCCGCAGGCAGATCGATGCGAGTCGAAAATGCCAGCACAGCACTGGGGAGGGCCAGGACAAACACCGCGCCGGCCATCAACAAGGCAGGCGCCGTACCACTACGACCCCCGACAATCCGGGCCTTTCCGTGATTAATGCCAGTTCGTTCGCCAGCCATCTGCCGCCCAGTTCCCTTGTACTCCCGACCGGATAAATAACCTCCCAGGTCAGCGCTGATTTATCCATACACTTTTTGTCACGGATCGGAACCGATGAAAACAGCAGGGGAGATCACCCGGCTCGTGTCCGTGCCATTCAGCCGTCGTTAACGGCGCCAAAGACCATGACGCAAGCAGATTGGCGGCCTTTACTATCGTGCCAGACGCCTACTTGCCGCGACGGCGAGGCTGGCTATAGAGACCTAGTATGAAAAGGTGACCGCCTAGGGCCTGTAGGGCTCGATCAGGGTGGGCAAGTGCAAGATAACAGGATTCAAAAACGACCATGACAGCCAGCCCCGCGACCGGTCACCCCAATATCGGCCAGCCGATCTCTTCATCCCGCCGCCTGACGGCGCGTGCGGCGGTCATCGGCATGATGGTGATGGCATTGTCCGGCTGCGTCCATCACCGCAAGCCGCATGTCGTGGCGGAACTGGCGCCATCCAACGTCACCACCATCGGCGTCAATTCCTATCTGTGGCGGGCCAGCCTCGATGCGTTATCGTTCATGCCGCTGGTCCAGGCGGACAGCGCCGGCGGCGTGATCGTCACCGACTGGTACACCAATCCCACGAACCCGGGTGAGCGCATGAAGGTCACGGTCACCATCCTCGATCGCGATCTGCGCAGCGACGCCTTGCGCGTTGCCGCCAGCCGGCAGGTTTCGCAAGGCGGACAATGGGTCGATGTCCCGGTCCAGGCGGCTACGGTACAGCGGCTGGAGGACGTGATCCTGACCAAGGCGCGCGATCTGCGGCGCAGCGCCGTCCCCGGCTGATCCGCGCGCCACGATGAGCGAAAGATTCGATCCATCGCTCGCGGACGAGCGCTGGCAGAGCCTGTGGAAACAGCGCCAGTGCTTCGTCGCCGACGATCGCTCGGCAAAACCGCGCAGCTACGTGCTCGAGATGTTCCCCTATCCCTCGGGGCGCATTCACATCGGCCATGTCCGCAATTATGCCATGGGGGACGTGCTGGCGCGGTTCCGCCGGATGCAGGGTTATGAAGTACTGCACCCGATGGGCTGGGACGCCTTTGGCATGCCCGCCGAAAACGCCGCGATGGAACAGGGTGTTCATCCCGGCGGCTGGACCCGCGCCAATATCGCGGCGATGAAGGCGCAGTTGCAACGGCTGGGTTTCGCACTCGACTGGAGCCGCGAATTCGCGACTTGCGATCCCGAATATTACGGCCACGAACAGGCGCTGTTCCTCGATCTGTACGCCGCCGGGCTGGTCTACCGCAAGGAAAGCGCGGTGAACTGGGACCCGGTCGATCACACCGTGCTGGCTAACGAGCAGGTGATCGACGGGCGCGGCTGGCGCAGCGGCGCGCTGGTCGAAAAACGCAAGCTGTCGCAGTGGTTTCTCAAGATCACCGATTTTGCCGAGGAACTGCTCGAGGGATTGCATACGCTCGAGCAATGGCCGGAAAAAGTGCGGCTGATGCAGGAAAACTGGATCGGCAAGAGCCAGGGCATGGAGTTCCGCTTTGCCGGCAGCAATTTCCAAGGCGCAATCGAAGTTTATACGACCCGGCCTGATACCATCTTCGGCGCCAGCTTTGTCGCGGTCGCGGCTGATCACCCGATCGCGCAGGGCTTGCCGGGCGATGACGTGCGCGACTTCATCGCGCTGTGCCGGCGCGGCGGGACGACCGCCGCCGAGATGGATACCGCCGAAAAGCTGGGCTTCGACACCGGCCTGAAGGTAGCGCATCCCTTGCTGCCGGGCATCGAGCTGCCGGTCTACATAGCCAATTTCGTGCTGATGGAATACGGCACCGGGGCGATCATGGCGGTGCCAGGGCACGACCAGCGCGACTTCGAATTTGCGCGCAAATATCACCTGCCGATCATCCGCGTGGTCGCAGCCAGCGCCGAGGATGCCGCACTGCCGTTTGGCGAGGAGGCGGAAGCCGGCGACGGCGTGCTGGTCAATTCAGGCTTCATCACCGGCATGCGGGTCAAGGAGGCAAAGGCAGCGGTCATCGCTCTCGCCGAGGGCGATGGCTGGGGCCGGGGCCGGACGGTGTGGCGCCTGCGCGACTGGGGCGTATCGCGCCAGCGCTATTGGGGCACGCCGATCCCGTTCATCCATTGCGACGGCTGCGGCGTAGTGCCGGTGCCCCAGGCGCAATTGCCGGTGACGCTGCCCGAGGATGTCGATTTCACCAGCCCCGGCAACCCGCTGGTGCGGCACCCGACATGGAAGCATGTCGGGTGCCCGAGCTGCGGCGGCGCGGCCGTGCGCGAAACCGACACGCTCGATACGTTCGTGAACAGCTCGTGGTATTTCCTGCGTTTCGCCAGCCAGCCTGCCGATGCGCCGTTCGATCCGGCCGAGATCGCGCGCTGGCTGCCGGTCGCGCAATATATCGGCGGTGTCGAGCATGCGATCCTGCACTTGCTCTACGCCCGGTTCTGGACGCGCGCGCTGAAACGCATCGGCAAGATCGATCTCGCCGAGCCATTTGCCAGCCTGTTCACGCAAGGCATGGTGACGCATGAAACCTATTCGCGCACTGACCCTGCAAACGGCCAGCCGGTCTATTTCAGCCCGCCGGAGGTCAACCGCTCCAGCGCCGGCGCGGTGCTCGATGCAGACGGCGCGCCTGTCGCTATCGGGCGTGTCATCAAGATGTCCAAGTCGAAGAAGAACGTGATCGACCCGGACGAGATCGTGGCCCGGTACGGCGCCGACGCGGTGCGCTGGTTCGTGCTGTCGGACAGCCCGCCCGAGCGCGATTTGCCATGGTCGGAAGCCGGAATCGAAGGCTGCGCCCGCTTTGTCCAGCGGCTCTGGCGGTTGTGCGGCCAGTTTGACGCCGCCGCAACGGGCGACAATCCGGCGCTCGATCGCAAGCGCGACCAGACCGTCGCCGCAATCGCCGCCGATATCGAGGCATTGGGCTTCAACAAGGCCGTCGCGCGCATCTATGAACTGACCGCCGCGGTTGAAAAGGCACCGGCTTCCGCCAGTCGGTCGGCAGCGATTCGGGTGCTGGTGCTGGTATCCGCCCCGATGATGCCGCACCTGGCCGAGGCAGCGTGGGAGCGGATCGGCGAATCGGGGCTGATCGCCGACGCGGCATGGCCGGCAGTCGATGCGGCGCTGCTGGTCGATGACGAGGTCACCGTGGCGGTACAAGTCAGGGGTAAGCTGCGCGATACGCTGACAGTAGCCAAGGGCACGTCGGTCGAGTCGCTGGAGGCGCTTGCCCTGGCCAGCGACAAGGTGCAGCGTGCGCTGGATGGGGCAATGGTCAGGAAGGTGATTGTGGTGCCCGACCGCCTGGTCAATCTGGTCGCATGAGGCTGCGAAAGCTCCTCGGGCGTTATCGGCGCGGACTGCCGCTGCTTGGCGCGACGCTGCTGGTTTGCGGCTGCGGGTTGCAGCCGATGTACGCGGGCGGTGGCCAGGGCGCGGTGGCGCAGGGGATGGCAGCCATCGACGTTCCGCCGATTTCGGGCAAATCGGGCTGGCTGATGCATAACGCGCTGGTGGACCGGCTCCATGCCGGGGGATCGCCAGGCACGACGCCGCGCTATCGCCTCGACGTGCGGCTCGACGACCGGCTGGAGGGCCTCGGACTGCTGTCCAACAATACCGTCGCGCGCGAACGGCGCACGTTGCGGGCTCGTTATCAGCTTGTCGATATCGCCACCAATCGCATCCTGCTTGATGCGACCGCCGGTTCGGACGCCGGCATCGATGTGGTGTCGTCGGAATATGCCACGGTAGCGGGCGAGGAAACCGCGATGGAGAATCTGATCCGGATCGTTGCCGACCGCATCGTCATCAAATTGTCGCTGCAATTGCGCTCCGGTAATGTTAACGGCGGTTAATAATCGAGTCGATTCCACGGATATGAATTAATATCTTTGTTTCGACATGATTATCTGACAAAACCGGGGCGGAATTCGTCATCAGGCTTCTTGGTCAGGGGACCGGGCAGTGAAAGCGACTCAGAAGGATTTTGCCAGTGTTGCGCCTCGTGCGGCAGCGCAGGCGCGCATATTCCTGTTCTGCGGGCCAGACGAGGCCGGCGTACATGACGGTGCGCAACGCCTGACCGCGCTGCTCGCTGATCCTGGCGAGCGGATCGAACTCTCCGGCGCCGACATCAGGCGCGACCCGGTTCGGCTGGGGGATGAAGCGAGATCGCTGTCGCTGTTCGGCGAGGCACGCCATATTCTGGTGCGCGCGCAGGGTGACGAGGTCTGCGATGCGGTGGAAAATCTGCTCGCCGGGGACATCACGCCTTGCCCGGTGCTGATCGTTGCCACCAATGCCACCGACAAGTCGCGCACCGCAAAATTGCTGGCCCCACGCAGCGACGCGCTGGTGGCGATGTTCTATCCGCCCGACCTCAATACCGCCAGCGAAGCCGTACGCCAGATGGCCGATGCCGCGGGCCTGCGCATCGGCGGCGATCTGGCCGAGCGGATCGCTCGCGCTACCAGCCTCGATTCGCGACTGGCGCAATCCGAAGTGACCAAATTGGCGCTGTTTCTCGACGCCAGTCCAGAGCGTCCGCGCAGCGCCGATGCCGGCGCGCTGGATGCGATCGGCGCCCGGACCGAGGAAGATGGCTTTGCGCCGCTGGTGAACACCGTGCTGGGCGGCGAAACGGCGCGATTGCCAAGCGAATTGCGGCGCATGCGCGAGCTTGGACTGAACCCTGTCGGTTTATTATTGGCATTCGAGCGGCGCGTCGCGCAATTGTCGGTATTGTCTGGGAAGTTGGGGTCGGGCAAGTTGGGCGCGCGAGGCGATATCCGTAGTCTGCTGGAAGCTGAAAAGGCCGCCCGGCGGGTGTTCTGGAAGGATGAGCGCGACCTGGGGAACCAACTGAAGCTGTGGCGAGGGCGCCGGCTGGAGCGACTGGGTGAGCGGCTGATGGCGCTTCACCGTGCTTTGTTGGGGAACAACCATGGCGCCGAACTATTGCTTGCCCAGGGCCTGGCGGAGATCACCCGCGCAGCCGTGCGCCGTGGCTAAAGCATTGCATGTAAATGCGGACGTCGATTTCGGCATCGATAGCTGCGGCATCGAAGACGTAGAGAATGGCGCTAATCGCCAAGGCGATGATTACGAACTTGTCTATTGATAACAGTGCTGTCGTGATTTTGGGGAAAGTCGTTAATGAACAATGCATGTTCTTAGTCTAGATAGCCAGCCCATGATGTGGATCATCGCTGCCTCTTTCATGCGTAAACCCGATTTTTGGCGGGGACCGGGTGATCTGTGCCTGAGCACGATCGGCCTATGCTTGTGCGAGACGGTAGTGTGAACCAAATCGATTCACGCATGGGCCGCAGGTTGCGCAGCGAAAATCAGGCGCGCGCCCAGCGGGCCAAGGAACGGGCGCGGGCAGATGCAATGCCGTTGATGCCCTCGCTGATCCGGCGGCGCATGCAGTGCTACCTGGCATTGATGGTCGGCGATATTCTTTCAATTTTCACCAGTTTTGCCCTTACCGGCTTTATCTATCTCGACCGTTATGGGCTGGGCAGTTCGCTGGTGCTGGCCCAGACACTGCTGCCATTTTTCCTGACCGTGGGCCTGTACAATGGCGCTTATTCGATGGGGTCTCTGGCCCGCATGTCATACAGCATCTCGCGGGTCGCGCAGGCGTTGCTGATTTCCTCCACTTCGGTGGTGTTCATCGCCTTCTACACCAGATCGACGATGGAATTTTCGCGGATCAGTTTCACCTTCGGCGTTTTGCTTGCTTTTGCGCTTATGGCATGGTGCCGGGCCAACATGCGCAGCTTCGTGCGCTGGCGCTGTGGACCGGCGGTGTTGAACGAACTGGTGATCGATGACGGCGGGCCGGCGGTTGCGCTTAAAAGCGGCTTTCACGTTTCGGCGAAGGCATTCGGTCTTGAGCCTACGCTGAGCGACCCGCATGCCCTGGATCGTATCGGCCTGGTCATGCGCAATGCCGACCGGGTCATCGTCAGTACCCCGCTGGAGCGTCGCGCCGCGTGGGCGATCATCCTCAAGGGCGCCAATGTCGAGGGTGAAGTCCTGGACGAAACCGTTGCGCAGCTATCCGCAACCGGTGCGCGCAAGACTGGTGACCAGGGCCTGCTGCAAGTGTCGGTAGGGCCGTTGAGCATGCGCGACCAATTCACCAAGCGGGCGTTCGACCTGACGGTGGCAGCGGCTGGCCTGCTGGCGCTGTCGCCGCTGCTGCTGGTGGTCGCGCTGGCGATCAAGCTGGAGGATGGCGGACCCATATTTTTCGTCCAGCGGCGAGTCGGTTGCGGCAATCGCTTTTTTGCGATCATGAAATTTCGCAGCATGTCGGATAACCCGGCAGGGCTGGACGGTACCATTTCCGCTTCGCGCCAGGACAAGCGGGTTACGCGCATCGGCCGGCTGATCCGGCGGTCCAGCATCGATGAATTACCGCAACTGATCAATGTCCTGCGCGGGGACATGAGCCTGGTCGGTCCGCGCCCGCACGCGATCGGCTCACAGGCGGGCGACAAGCTGTTCTGGGAAGTGGACCCCCGCTATTGGGAAAGGCACGCCCTGCGTCCCGGCCTGACCGGCCTGGCGCAGATACGGGGCCTGCGGGGTGCGACGGAGTGCGAATCGGACTTGGCCGTCCGGCTGAACGCCGATCTGGAATACTGCGATGGCTGGTCCCTGTCGCGCGACCTGTTGATTATCTTCGCGACATTCGGCGTGCTTGTTCACAACCGCGCTTTTTAGGATTAGCAATACACCCGCAAAAAAGTCGGATTTCTATGGAAAATAGCTAAGCTAGTAAAATCACGTAGCTCTAGCCTACATTGTATGATATCGATTGCACAGAGACTATTGGAGCGCAGTTATTATGTCATTTCAGCTTCTAAGCATATTGTCCGTAGCTGCGGTTGCTGCCACCAGCCTTGGTGCTACCAGCGAAACCCGGTCTGCTCAGTCGTTACCAGCTCGGCAACTGGCTTCGGCGCACGCGCCGGCTAGCCATACCGGCAAGCTTCATAGCGGCAAGCACCTGGCCGATAGCTCGTCGGAGCAGTTGGGCGTGGGCAAATGCAAACATGGCCACTGGGTTCAAGAAAAAATGGCGTGCGCGAACTGGTGGAAGGACTCAGGGGCTCGGCTAGCCATTGGCGCGGGGACGGTGTCCGGCCTGGTTTACGCGGTGTCGCAGGGTGGCGAAACCTCCGGCGGCGGTGGTTCGGTATCCAACTGAACATTTTCGCTGGATGCGTAAACGGGTGACTATCGGGCCGACTACCCGCAAGTTGTCCATGCACCTTGCAGAAAGCCGGCGCTGCAGCTAGGGCGCAACGCCTGCCCAGTGCATGCGGAGCGGTGGCCGAGTGGTCGAAGGCGCTCGCCTGGAAAGTGAGTATACGCCAAAAGCGTATCGAGGGTTCGAATCCCTCCCGCTCCGCCATTTCTTTAATTTTATGTAGCAATATTAAGGACTTAGGCCACAGTTGGATAGTTAATCCGCCGTCCTACCCGCCATAATGTTTGATAGGGATTGAGGCTATTTGCATCAACCGACAAGCGCATCCATGATTCGTTCGGCTTCGCGCCGTTCGACACTCCGGTCACGGCTGGCGAGTTAGCGCATCGATCCAAAGATTTTGATCGCTGCCATTTCGGCGGGATGATGCGCCCATTGCTTCGAAATGAAATATGCCGTTTCACCTGCCGCATCCCCTTCCCGCCCGCCGTAAATGCGCAATGCCGCAGTCAATGCGTCGGTCGGATTGTTGCTGAACAGCCTTTCAAAGCGATTTAAATGCGTCTGCGGACTGGCGTCCGGTCGTTCATTGGTGATCCAAAATACCAAGCTGAAACACCCCATGCCATCCGTTTCGAAATAATCGGCGGTGATTTTCGGCCTCTGGTGCGCGGTGGCGCGCAATGTTGATACCCGGGTAACGTGCGACGCAAATCTTTCGCTCCGCCGTACCCGCCACGTGTCCATGATGTTCAACTCATTATCCAGCGAAAGCAGGATCGATGGTTTTTCGATATAGACAACGATTGTCATTGCTCAATCTCCCCGCAACACGCGGTTGTACGCTTCTGCGGCTTGCGCATCAGTCGCATCAGCCGGAATGCCGATAATTGCGCCGAATAAGGCCGTATGAACATCGCGGCGAAGCGGTGGCGGTTCGTCTCCGTTGATCATACGTTCATATGCGTTGCCCGGCTTCGCGGCGCGCCATTCATCGGTGCGGTCGCGCCATCCATGATAGGTCGCGCGCTGTTCATCCGTGAGGGTCGCAAATTTCGCCCGGAATGATCCCTTCGGATTTATAGCGACGGTCAGCGCGCCAAGGCGGCGCTTCTCACTTCGCATCGCGCATCGCCTGTTCCAATTCGTCCAACCGTTCGCGGATGGTCGTCAAATCCTCGATTTCGCCGATCTTTGCCAAAGCCGTTGCCAGCCGCGCGGCTTCATCAACGGTTACATCGCCCGCGATTACCGCAGCGCGCACGTCGTCAGGATCGACACCTTCCCATTCGAGAGTACGTTCGCGGGGAAGGACGTGCGATAAGACCAATTCCACTGCCCATCGTTCGCCCGCCATTACGGCTTCCCAAACTTTCTGGACGGCATCTGGCCCCATCGCCTTAACTTGTGCGAGCAAATCGCGGGAGGCGCGCGCCTTGGCACCCCTAGGGCGTCCTGGATTGCCCTTAGCGAACCGTCCGTTGGCGGCGTGTAACGGCGTTAAAATACGTGCAGCATCGGTCATCGGCGCTCAACCTGCACGCCGTAGCTGCGTGCCCAATCCGCGACGTGATCGGTGACGCAGAACGATCGCCGCCCGTCGCGGACGAAGCCGGGAAATTTAAAATTCTTACGCCAGTAATGAACCAACTGGCGCGACGGCCCGCCAAGCGCCAACGCAAGGTAATCGCTTTCAATCATCGTTGCGGTCGGCAACGTGACCGTCGCGGGCAAGCCGGGACCGGACGCTACAGGCATTATGCCGCCATCAACATATCAAAGGCGGCTCCACGATCGGTGTCCATCGTCACAGCCGCGAAATCGACCACACTGCCTAACAGCGCCTCAACAGCATCGATTTCATCGAAGGATGAATTAAGATTGGCAATGTGTTCCCGCGCGGCGCGGATCGCGGCGTCGTTGTCCGGTCCGTCGCGCAAGATATCGTTGGCGGTTGGTTTCAGGGTGATCCCGTGTTGACCGATCAACCGATTTGCCAAATTCCTTTCCGCGAAGCCGTCAAGGAAGCGGGCGTAAATGTCCGCTGTCCATCCCATCGCGAGCGCCATCGCTTCGCCGCCTTCCGCCATGGCAACGGCCATGTCGGAATTGCGCAAGGCAGCTTCGATCGCTTGCATGGGTTTCATTGCGCCCATTTTGCTCCGCAATTCAGCGCGAAACGGCGCGCGATCATCGTCCTTTGTAAATTTCGGCGTTGCCCAATCCGCCTTCATGGAGTGCAAGTCGTTCCGTTGCTCGATGGCGGCAGTGCGATAAATCCGGAACACCTCTCCTGTCTGTTGGAAGACATCCGGCTTCATCAAATCGCGAAATCCTTGTTCGCTGTAGCGATTGGTCCCGTCGATCAATTTACCCGTGGTCGCCTCAAACACGGTCGCAAAATTTTTGGCATGAATGCCTAGTGTAGTTGAAGTGGTTAGTGGTAGTGGAACAATAACCGGGGCGCTTTGCCCGGTGGTCGGACGGTGAACGCTTGCATGATAACCGTTGTGGTCAGTGCCAGAATATATATCCAAATAGTCAGCCATGATCTTACCTGCCTTTCGCCGCCATTATTGTACCGGCTCCCGCAAGCTGTCAAGCCGCTCTATTGTATTAGCCAAATTATATTCATAAAATAATTGTAAATTGAAGACCATCGCAAATAATAAAACGAATATCGACGCAACGACCATCGGGATTATTATTAGGCGATCATAAACGCGTCTTTGGCGGGTAGGATGATGGACCGGCGCAACGACCATCGAAGGCGGCTCCGCTTTTGGCGCATTGGCGACAAATTTTGGCGGTCACATGCTCCGCATAATTATGATGGCTGTCCCACTTGTCCCACTAGCGATGTGAGCAGTGGGCCGGGATAACGCTAGGAAATCCGCCCTTTTCCCACTGTCCCACTTGTCCCACTAGATTTAATTTAATGGTAGAAAACGATAATCTATAAACCATGCAAATATTAGGCCGGTCATTGCGCTATAGGATATATAGGAAAATCCACTGTCCAAACGGGGACAGTGGGCCACCAATCGACCGAAAGTATTCAAAGCAAATTTATGGAAATTATATATTTTACTAGCAGCGTGAGTGGCATAGAAGGGCTTCAAGACAGGAGCCACGGTCATAAACATCAGCATCACCAACCTGATTTTCCACGACGAAGCCAAGGCGCTGGCTCACATGGAAGCATCGCGCTGGCCCGACGGCGTGAACTGCCCGCATTGCGGTTCGCTTCGCGTTCGCCGGATGGAAGGCAAAACCCAGGCAGGTATGTTCCTCTGCAATGACTGCCGCGACAAGTTTACCGTCCGCACTGGCGGCGTGATGGAGCGTTGATAAAATCGCCGCCTAAGCACTACGTTGTCCCGCCAGAGCGCGGGGAGAAGCGCAAGCGTTGGGCGTGCTCCGAGCAACTGGACTCTGATGCTGTGTGATGGGACAGTCACTCGCCTCCCAAAAGCACGAAGATCAAAAGCCCTACCAGTATGACAAACGCGACGGAGCAGGAAATGACGGCAGCCACGGCCAATGCTTCATTGTGGCTGGGACACTCGCCCGATTGGTGGGATATGGCCATGCTGTTATCCGTGATCTTCGCCGCTATTGCAGCGGTCGCTGTTGGCTTCTCCACTGTTGGCTCCGTCAGATCGAATAAACGCGCGGCGGCCGCCGCAGACCGTGAACTGCGCCACTTTCAGTCAGAAACCGCAAGGCGGATCGCAGATGCGACAACGGCAGGCATTGAAGCGGGCGAACGTGCGGGGCGCGCCCAGACGGACGTGGATAAGGCTCGCGTCGAAATCGCAAAAGCAAACGCCGAAGCCGCGCGTTTGGAAAAAGAGGCTGCCGAGGCCAACTTAGAAACCGAGCGAGTCAAGTCGGCGGTCGCATGGCGGACGCTCTCGCAAGATGCCGCCAACCGCCTAATCAAATCCCTTCTGCCTCGGCCGGCTGGGATCAACATATATTACACTGATGGAGACCCGGAGGCACTCTATTACGCGGCTCAGTTCAGCAGGGCATTCATCCTAGGCGGATGGTCGGTAGGAGGGGGTGCGACAAAATTCGCGAACGCGTTGGTATTTGGAATTGCGGTGCCAACAGGCACGTCACCTCAAGCTCCTGAACCGCAGCAGGCATTGGTGGTCCAGGAGGCGCTGAGAGACGCAGGCATTCCGTTCAATACGAGCCACCTTCCGGCAATGGGGTTAGGTTTCAACATGAGCCAAAAATAAACGGCGCCCCTACTTTGATGATCGGCTCTCGCCACCCTCCGGGATTTTAGCAATATTTCTCCGTCCAACCTTGTTCGCCTCATGCGGCTTGTGCGGTTGTTGCGAACATGCGCTGCAATGCGGCCTCGCACCGGGTTTCGGTTTCGGCTTCGGTGTAGATTTCAGGATCAGGATTTTGTGCCATGAAGCCAGCGTATCACATTTCTCTGACGGCGCCAGAGAAGCGGGTGATTGCGGAAATTGCCGCCATCCAAACGCAGATCGATTGGATAATCCGCATCACCGTACAGCGTCTTCTCGACGTGTCACCGGCAACTGCGCAGCGCATAGTGGGCAGCACGGTACTCAAAACCAATGCTGAAATATGGATCAAGGTTGTCCGAGAAAAGCATCGTTCACATGAAGCTCGCCAATGGGCTGAACTCGCGTTTGCTGAAACTGCGGCGATCTCGAAAGGCCGGAACGATTTCCTACACACTCTTTTCGGGATCGAGGGCAATCCCGAAACAGGGCCCGTTTCCTTTTTGCTGGGGCATACGAAGAGACCACTAACGCGCTTGCGAAGTCGCAAGGCAATACGAGCATCAACCTCGAAAGAAGTCGATCTATCCTCTCTATATGAAGTGAGAAACGAGGCTGCTCACCTTTCTTGCGTGTTTGCCCATGTGGAGTGGCTTACACACATCGAAGAACGCGGGCGCTCTCCATGGCAAGGTAAACTCTCAAAAGAACGTCTTGTTCGTTTTCAAAACGAGGAACTTCAACGGGCATCAGTGCGCGAGCGCCAGCGCGCAACATCTCTGAAGTGACTTCAATCTGAGTACCGGCCTATAGCCGATCTGATCCGCACGTTGCCGTTGCTCACTCAAGTATATAATTGCTAATTTTATCAGTAGTGTCTAGTTTAAATTTTTGGTTGATGCGTCCAGCATAAAGCCGCATCCGCTCTTCGTACCGGGGACACACATTGCGATTTCGCCCGTGTAGCGATCCAATCGCGTGACCTCGTTCGAGTTGCTGCCGATGATTGTGTACCGCCCGCCGATAAAATAGCCGGTGGCGGCAAAACCCAACGCCATAATCACTGATGCGATGATAAGCTTCATGCCGCTTCCCGTCTCTTATAAGGTCCGCGAGCCTTAGGCATCGTTTGTGCCCAGAAGCTTATCATAGTCGGCAACCATCTTTTCAAGGGTGGCTGTATGTTCGGCAGAACGGTCGACCCCGTTCATAAAATACCTCATACCACCCTTGAACAAAGCAAGGTTTTTTACCGCACCCATGCGCTGGGCCTTGATGCCCTCTAAATATTCGTCCTGTGTCACTCTACCCTCCGTGCTTGGGGCCAAACATATAGGAGGATTGGCTGGAACACGACAGGAATCGCGTTAAATTGTAGGCGATTATGTATTTTACAAACCCGGCGTCATTATGGCGGCGATCCCGTTTCAGGGCCGCAACTCGCCGTTTCCCCCGTGGTGTCGCAATGGCTTAATTTACCGTAGCGCGTATCTAGCCGGAATACGCCGCCTTTGGGATCAGTCATTAGCTCATAACGCCCTTTGGGATTGTCCCGAGCGTCATCGGCCACCATGTCTGGAACAGGCGCCGTGTTGCATCCAGCCAAGGCGAATAGCGTAACGATGGGCCAGACCTTCACTCCGGCTTTTCCGGCACTGGCCTGTGCTTCACCAGCTTGCCCAGCCTGTCCCTGAAGTGTTCAGGATCGTCGTCCGTCTCAAGGGCCCGCGCGGCTTCCTTGAACTTGTTGAGCTGCGTTGGTTCGGGAGCATCAGACATTTGCGTTTCCTCCGCTTTTCCGATATACCCATATAAGGCCCGGTGCCGAAAGACACCGGGCTTGGAGTTAGTGCTCTAGCCGTCTCTGACGGTCACGATGCTCCCCAACGGGGCTGCGAATGTCGGAACGCTGGAACGTCCCGACACCCGGAAGCCTTGTTAGGCTAGGTTATGGTGGTGGCCGCATTTGCCTCACCTCCTTCCTGGCTAGAGTTAGACAATACGGGGGCAGGCTCTTCGCCTAAGTCGAGTCCTGCCCCTGTATCCCAGTCAGCGGGAAGCGGTTTATCCGCAAACCACCAAAAGTAACTTCCGTTTCGACGGATGCTGACAAAACGTGCATCCTTAGACAGCGATGAAGTGAGATTGATCATCGGCTTCTCTCCGCCGATTACCCCGCCCTTGGCGGGTACTGCATTCAGCAAATCTACTCCCTGTGTCGGCCCTCGCTCCTCCAGCACCAACGCTGCGGCATCACCGTGAGATATTCGCCGTCCAGTTAAGACAGGAATATGGGGCAATTTTTGATTAGCAGCGTGAACGGCGTCCGTCACCTGCGCTAGAGACGGCGATATCAGAAGGGCTTTGCCCCCCAAGGCTATGACAGCATTATCCAATGCTGTGAACGCGCGGAACTCATCGCTGTTTTGCAACTGCTCCAACACCTCCTCTCGGAGGGCTTTCACTTTTTCGATCATAGATGCTGTCATGACGAGTCGCCCAAATTTGGGCTTTGATAACAGGTTTGAAGGTTTGTGCAAACCCCCAACCCACCGCAACCGTCGCAACTTGTTCCTCGCGATTTTACCCGTCAGCCCGCTGTATGTGATGCGCTTCCCAACTCTGGCTTCAGCCCTGCAACCGCGTGAGCCTTGTCGTCCACGCCATTCCCGATCCGATGGTTATACCGGAACTCAAACTCGGCCAGGTATCCGTGCAAGTGTGCTCGCCGCAGTGTTGGTAAACGCCCTTCATCCCGCGCTTGAAGATGCTGAAATAGCCTTCGACGGTAATGCTGTGGATCGTGGGATCGACAGTATCGACATACTGACCGGCGCTATGCGTCGTAGTGCCATGATCTCAGCCGATTGGGTTTGTAAAGTGCATAATCGCCAAAATTTTAGCTGAGACACTATCAAATCATCACTACTTTTTCACATATCGCCAAAGGCGCTTACCACCGATCGGAATGCGACGGCGCGCAAAACCTGCCCGCTTTAAGCAATTCGCGACGCGCCTATTGATGATGGCGTTGTGTTTTTCAAAGCCGATGCCAAGAATGGTCAAGCACACTTGTTCTACAGTGATCGGCATCGTTCCATAAACCGCCAATCGAGAAGCAATTAGTTCCTCCCAAGCATCGCGTTGGCGCCGCCCGTCCTGTTCGTCTTGCGCAAGCCTTTCTTGGTCCGGATCAAGCCACCATGGCTCCCCGTTACGGTAACGTGTTACAGCTTCCGCCCATAGTTGGTCCCGGTGCTGGCGGATCGCTTCAACATCGACCGTTCCGCAAGTGACCGGCCAAAATCGTCGCCCGCCTGTATGATCGTCAATATATTCTTCCTCGTTGGTTGACGCGGAAAAAACGCATTGGCGAGGAACATCGATCGTCGCTTTCCCATATGGTGGTCTATAGGTATCAACTTGCCGCGATGCGTATTGCTTCACTGTCCGTTGTTCGGTTCGCCTCATGGCGTCTAATTCGGCAATCTCGATTAGCCATTTGCCGTGTAGCTGTATTGATGCGTCCTTTGTTGAAAAGTCCGGCATTTGATCGGTGAACCATTCATCACCCGCAATCGTGCGAAGCGCCGACGATTTGCCAGTGCCCTGCGCTCCTTCAAGAATGATCATCGTATCAACCTTGCAACCGGGCCGCATGATCCGTGCGACGGCGCTGATCATGAATTTCGTGCCGATCCATTCTGCATAGGGCGTGTGTTCCGCTCCGAAATATCGCGACGCCAGCCAAGGAAGGCGCGTGATCCCATCCCAACGAAGGCTGTTCAGGTAATCGCGGACCGGGTGAAACTTGTTTCGATCAGCAATGAAATTTACGCTGTCAAGAACGGTTTCTTTAGATGGAGTGATAAATGTGGCCTCAAGCAATATCTTGCAACCATGGGTGTCGCGGTCGGTCCATTCACGCGGGTAAAACACTTCGCCATGATCCCATGGCATCTTTGCCATTATCATCGTGCGGCCTGAAAATTCGTTCAAGGCAATGGGGATTTTGCAGTCGTTCAACGCATTTGTGCAGATGGCAGCGGTCGATTTGCCCGCATCGCTGGCGTGAAGCGTTTGGAGGAAATCAGCTTGGTTGGGCGCGACAGCGGTTAAAGTTTCGGTGCGATCCGGGCCGCCGAACATAAGCGATGCGCGAACTTCGGGTGATGCGTGATCGCGAAGGAACTTCCAGCCGTTCTCGGTCCCTTTGTCGAACGTTCGCCATTGCTTCTCGTTATCGCAAGTGTCGTTGCCATTCCCGTTGGTATATTGCGCGCACCATCCATCCCATAGTATCCTGATCATTTCATCGCTGCCGTGCCCGGTTGCTGACTGTCGAAACGCGGCGCTGCGGGCGATCCATTGATATCGGTCCAAATCGTTCGGATCGATGCTGTAGAGCGCCCTAGCGGCGTCATTCAAAGATTGTGCGGGCATCGATCCAAGCGGCTTGCGTTGGCTGTGGCCGTGATCGGGCGGGCCGATTGGTGTCAGCCCTTCGATGGTATCAAGGTAACGCCCTGCGACGTTCCAGCATTTGACCGGCTCGCCGCCTTCCACGCTGCCAACGTAGAATGCCTGGCTAAGCGTGAAACTCTCCGGCGCAAGCACGCCGCCTAAGGCACCGTTCGTTCGGGCGACAAGCCCGTGTCGATCAGCGGGCATCATGGCGCGCGACAACGGGCATAAAACACGCCAGCGCGGCCTAGCAGGACTGTGCGAAGGGCTGGTGTAGATTAACGCGGCGATCCCGGCGTTTATCAGCAAACCCGCTGCTATGTCCGGTTGCAACAATTCCGCATCGTAATCGCCTTCAATGCCGTAAATGGCTTCCGCCGTCGCGTTGGTGCGGTGATCGCCGATGAATGTCGCAAGTTTGATCAGTGGAAGCGCATCTTTGGTCCCGGCGCGCGGCGCGCTGGTCGCAATCCGCTGGCATAGATCATCCCATGGCAATTGATGGCGCTGCCCAATGGCGGCGTCGTTGCGCTCAAACCAAGTGAAAGGCACAGCGGGTGGATTGCCGTCCGACGCGGCTAGTGGTATCAGAGGGTGCATTGTTCGTTCCTCAAGCCCGCCGCGCTCTTGCAAAGCGACGGCGGGTTTTTGATGGGCGGTATGGCGGGTAGGTTCGTTACCGCGCTAAAACGCTCAATTAATTCAGCATCAAGTGGGGGATCGACGGTCCGCCATTATGCGGCGGCGCGCTCAATTTCCCATTGCTCGATATCCGCCAGCCGCCATCGGCTGCATCCCGGCGAAAGCTTCACCGGCTGCGGAAAGGCGGGATTGCGGCGCGTCCAGCGCCACACCGTGACGCGCGAAACGGCGAAGCGGTCAGCGACCTGCTGATCAGAAATAAACATGGGGCGGTGCCTCAAGATTTGATATTGTGGGGCTTGGGGCATCCACCCCTTTGCGCCGCGCTTCGCTCGCGGCTAGGGCATCAGCCCCCACTCCTCTTACCGCCTGATAGGCCATCCAGCCCGCCCTAAGGCGCGTGATCAGGTCCGCACGGACATCCAAACAGTTACATTCCGCCTCACTTCGCGTCAATCAGGTATTTGGACCAATCTTCCATCATGGCGCGGCGTTTTTCAATCATTGTCCCGCGACGATAAGCCGCCTCAACTTTGTTACTGATAAAATGGGCGAGCGCAGTTTCAGCCATTTCGTGCGGATAGTCGGTTTTTTCAGCCGTCCAATCGCGGAAAGTGGATCGCAGCCCATGGGGCACCGCCGCCCGTCCGGATCGCGGATCAAGCCAACCCTTCCGGCCCGCCTTTTCCTCGCTTTCCTGCATCCGGCGCATGACCGCCGACAAACTCATATCGGACAGTGCGCCACCGCGCGGCGCGGCGAACACGAAATCGCTGCCTTCAATCTTCGGTGTAGCGTCTATGATCGCAACGGCGACATCGGTCAGCGGAACGATATGCTCGCGTTTCGCCTTCATGCGTGATGCCGGAATGGTCCACGTCTTGGCATCACGATTAAATTCGTCCCAAGCCATGCCGCGAACCTCGCCTGATCGCGCGGCGGTCAGAGTAACAAATTCCAACGCCCGTGCCGCCGTCCCTTCACGGTCGCGCAACGCCATGAACCAATTGAAAGCGTCTTTGAGCGCAAGTGCAGGATGGTTGTCCTTCACCTGCCCGCCCTGGTTGTCGATCCACGTCTTCAGCGCCATCGGCGAGGCTGGATTATCGCCCGTTCTGTGTCCTTCATCGGTCGCAAACCGCAGGACGTGTTCAATCCGGCCCCTCAATCGCCGGGCCGTCTCGCGCTTCTCGTTCCAGATTGGTGCAAGCGTGCGTTTGATATCATCAACGCCTATGTCGCTAACAAGCATTTCGCCAATGGCCGTGTTGGCGTACTGCTCAAGTGTGGAGCGCCATTGGTGCTTGTGCTTGTCGTTCCTGAAACTTTTAATCTTGTAATTGGACAGGTAGCGTTCCGCTGCCGTCTTAAAGGTCATTCCACGTTTTTGTTGCGCAATAATCTTAATGCGATTTTCTTTGCGTTCCTCAACGGGATCAATGCCAGCTTTGATCTTCCGCTTTTCTTCGGTCGCGTCGGTTCGCGCTTGGCCAAGTGAAATTGCCGGATAGCCGCCAAGGCCAATTTCGCGGCGTTTGGTGCCGACCATGGTGCGGACGATCCACGATTTGGCGTTGGAAGGCGTGATTTGGATCAGCAAGCCGGATACACCACCAACGGGCATAACCACGTTTGACGTGCGAGGCGGGCCGGGATGACGCAATTGTTTGATCGCCAGCGGCGTCAGTTCCTTCGCGATCTTTGGCATTTGTCAAATCCTTCAACCTACCCGCCATTAATCTTGGCATCAGGTGAAGCGGATTGCAACAGCATGTTACGAAACTATCTACTAAGCTATTGAGATAGCGATACTAATAACTTGCTATTGCTACGGGATGACACGTAGAGATGGCGGCCTCCCGCTCCGCCATTTTGCCTTTCATAGGCGTTCGTCATAGTTCGAAAATTCAGATTAATTCTTTGAAATATAATGGAAAGTGAGTGCCTGCGTTCGTGTGCGATCGGGCCAGCCCGAAAACTAATGTGGGGTTGAGTGTGGGGTTGGTGGCGCCTGACGGGGTTTAAAAACGTTCCTCTTGATGATATATTCCGGTCATGGGAAAGCTCACTCCGGACCTGGTCAAAGAATTGTCGGAGCCCGGCCGCTACTCGGATGGCAATGGTCTCCTGCTCCAAATCTCATCTTCGGGTGGCAAGAGCTGGCTAATGCGCGTCCAGGTCAACGGCAGACGCCGCGACATCGGGCTAGGCGAATTGCGCCATGTCAGCCTTCGTCAGGCTCGCCTTGAGGCTGGCGCCATCAAGAAATTGGCTGCTTCCGGAATCGATCCGCTTGAAGAGCGGCGCAAGGTGGAGGTCGTCATACCCACGTTTGAAGCCGCCGCGAAAATGGCTCACACCGAGTTGATCAAGGGTTGGAAGAACGGCAAGCACACGAAGCAGTGGCTGAAGACCCTTGAGCTCTATGCATTTCCGAAGCTTGGCAAGCTCAAGGTTGATCAGATCGACGACCCACTGATCCGCGATGTCTTGGCGGCGATCTGGCTCGACATTCCAGAAACCGCGCGAAGGGTGAGGCAGCGTATTGGAACCGTGCTTGATTGGGCTTATTCGAGCGGCTTTCGAGCAATAGAAGCGCCGACACGCTCCCTTTCGAAAGGACTGCCCCGCCAGCCGAAAAAGACAGGCCATTTTGCAGCCCTTCCCCATTCCGACGTGCCCGCGTTCATCGCTAAGCTCAGGCACCGGGACCTGTCTGCCAGTAGGCTCGCGCTCGAAGCAGTGATTTTGACAGCGACGCGTTCCGGGGAAATGAGGGGAGCGATGTGGTCGGAGATCAACGAGGATTTTACCTTGTGGACCGTGCCTGCTGAGAGAATGAAGGCTGGCGTAACGCATGTCGTGCCGCTTTCCCGACAAGCCGTTGAAGTCTTCAAGGCCGCAAAGGCCCTCCGGCAACCGGATTGCGATCTGATTTTCCCCGGAGCTTTGTCAGGATCACAATTATCGGACATGGCGTTGCTGCAAATGGTGCGGGGCTTGGAGTTTCCCGTAACCGTACATGGATTTCGATCGAGCTTTCGGGATTGGGTTGCTGAAGAGACCAATGTGCCTCGTGAGATTGCGGAGGCAGCCCTCGCCCACACGCTCGAGAACAAGGTCGAAGCTGCTTATCGGCGCACTGATTTCCTTGCCAAACGTCGAGCGCTGATGGACCAGTGGGCCGATTATTGCCTTCCGCCTAAGTCCGGCGCGCGGCAGCAATCTTTGCGAAAGAGGCCCGTGGCCGGCCGGGACGCTTCGGCGAGGTCGCCGCAAACAATGCGGAAGTCCGTTGCCGCTCGATAAAGGCTTCGAGACTGCCCACGACGATCAGCGTTGCGCTTCCGAGTTTGAGAGCCTCGATTTCGTGCTCGGCAATCAGTTCGTAGATTTTTGTCTTGCCAATACCGAGCATCTGCGCCGCGTCGACGACGCGGACTGTCAGGGGCGTCATTTTTGGGTGTTGGGGTACTCGCTTATTCGCCATGGCAGAACCTCTGTCCGCCCCGATGGCGCTGGATCAGATGGTAGCCTGCCTCGGTTCAAGATCTTTCGTCAGGGTCTGTGTAGGGCCGCCGAGTACGCGTTGAGTGACTTCGGCGGGAGCGCTTCGAATTAATGCGCTAAGTGTCTGATTTGCCTTGCACCTGATCGGACCATTTTCCCCCAATACCTCGGATGTACCCCGTCGACTTTTTTTGGCTTGAAAATCGCTACTTGTCGGATCAGTTCGACTGTGGATAGGCGTTCAAGCTGGGACCCCGCCAGAATCCGGCAAAATATTTGTGAAGGCGGATAGATCTGAATTTA
>CAZZYX010000040.1:0-3782 GCA_964658485.1 uncultured Acetobacteraceae bacterium
GGCAAGCGCGGGCACTTTGCGGTAGAACATGCCACCATCGGCGCCGCCGGCGCGATATACGACATTGGTAAAGATCACCGGCACGCCAGCCGCGCGCGCGGCTTCGACCAGCCGTTCGCAACTGCCCAGCGCATCGGCAAATCGCTCGCTGTACAACGGCTCGCCGGGGGTAAGATAGGCCATCACCACATCGACCAGCAACAACGCCGGACGGGCGCCGAAAGCAAGCGAGCCGCCAAAACCGCCGGCGGCATAGTCGCCAGCCAGGTCCGGTTCGCTCATGCCGCAGCCTCGCGGCACACCGGCTGGATCGGCGCCGGTGTGGTGCCTGTGGGCATGGCGATCCGCTGCCCGCGCCATTGCCGCGAACCCACGGCATGGCAATGATCGAAACGCGAGAAAAATGGTGCGGCGGCGGACATCCGTTATCCTCGATAGACGGCACTGGGCGGACGCAGGTTTCCCCAGGCGGACGATACGGCGACGATATCCGTGGCTATGCCCACGGTTCGTTCCTGCAAGTCCAATACCAGCATACCGGAACCGGTCAACCACCGGTGTCGCTGCACGCCCGTACGCGCCGCCGCCGACCCTGGGCCAGGGGCTTAGATCTTCATGCTGAGACGGCCATAATAGAAGCCGCCGTCAAGACCGAATGGCGCGAAATTGCCATATGCGCCTGAGCCGTCGGAGGCGATCAAACCGTTCTTCTGGGGATAGACGTCGAACAGATTGTTCGCGCCCGCCGATAGCGTGATGCGGTCGGTAATGGCATAGCCCACCTCCAGATCGGTGACCCATTTGGCGCCGAAGGTCCGGTCACCGGATGCCACGGTGCTCGCCTCGGTATATTTGCCGAAGCGGGTCAGGCGCACCAGAGCATGGGCTCGCCCCAGGCTCCAGTCATTGGTCAGCACCACCTTGTCGTGCGGCAGGCCGTTGGTCAGGTCGCTCTGCGCCTGGTGCCCGAACAGAACGACGTTAAGCGATGCGAGTGCGGCCGGATTTTGCGCTATGCTCAGGATCTTGGTCTTGTTGTAGCTATAGGCCGCGCTCAAGTGAAAAGAGCCGAAAGCGCTGGTGCGAATGGCATAGTCCGCCACGGCATCGATCCCGCGCGTGCGGGTGTTGACGCCATTGATGAAGAATTGCGCGCTGTTGACGCCGGTAACGCCGTTTGCCAGCAGGATGGCAGTGATCGCGCTGCCGCCGTTGGCTGACGTGCCCAGGAATTCGGTCTTGATGATCCGGTCATTCACCCGAATCTGATAGGCATCGACCGTCAGGTGCAAATTGCCGTGCTCGTAGGTCAGGCCCGCCGTGTAATTCAGCGATTTCTCCGGCTTGAGCGGCTTGGCACCCAGCGCGATCGCGGCGGCGCTATTCACCGGCAGGAATTTCGAGGTGATCGAGGTCGGCGTATTGCCGACGATGGTGATCGTATTCTGGGTCGTCGAGAAGCCGGTCTGGGCGAGCGACGGCGCCCGGAAGCCGCTGTTGGCGCCGCCCCGGACGGCGAAGCCATGGCCCAGGTCATAGCGGGTGGTAACCTTCCAGCTTGCCGTGTTGCCCGCAGTGTCGTCGTAATGCTCGAACCGCCCCGCCGCCCCAACGTACCATCGTTCGGTGATGTTGGTCGATAGATCGATATAGCCGGCATAATTGTTGCGGCTGAGCGAGGCCGCGTCGGCAGGGGATGTACCGGTGAAGGAAACCAGGCCGGGCGAGGGGTATTGGCCGCCATAGGCATTGCCGAACGGGGTTCCGTCGGATGGTATCTGGTAACCTCCGTTGATGTAGCTATCCGGCTCGCCGGCCTTGCTCTGGAATTTCTCCCAGCGATGCTCGAACCCGGTCGAGACGGTGAGCGGCCTGGCCAGCCCGATGGCAAAGTCACGGGTGAGGTCGGCATTGTTGACCCAGAGCTGCTGGATTTGCGTGCCCATGATGAAGCTGGTCGGGCTGGTCGGTCCCAACGACGGGTTGAGCGTGTTTTCGGCGCCCAGCTTGACATGATCCTGCCCGTAAGACGTGCTCAGGTCCCAGTTCCAGCTATCCAGCTTACCCTTTGCGCCCAAGGTCGCCTGGAAGTCCTTTTCCCGGATGCGGCGATAGGCCTGGAAGCCGTTCGGATAGATTTGCGGCAGGCTGGAAGAGCCTAGCGAGTTGGTCAACCCGCCGTAGCCGGTGGGTGACGGATAGTCGGCACCGCGCGCGTCCTTGATGTCGCGATAACTAAACGTCGAGAAACTGTAGAGCTTGACCGTGTCGCTTACCGGCAGTTCGGCGTTGTAGCTGCTGTTGACGATCTTGTCGCGATTGGACCGGCCGTAGCCGCCGGCAACAAGATGGTTTGCCGTTGCCTCGCGCGCATCGGGCTGGCCGTTCACCAGTGGATAGATACGGGGGATCGGCTCGGCGGAACTCTTGGCGCGGTCGTGAAATTTTGCCTCGACCGCCGCGCGGATGAAGCCGCCACTCCGGCCGAGCGGGACGCCGTAGGACAGGTCGGTCTGGTAAAGCGGCGCGCCCTTGGAATACTGCTGGCCACTGGTGATCGAGAACTCGCCGCCCGTGGGGGCATCGTCGAGGATGAGGTTGATAACGCCGGAGATGGCGTCCGAGCCATATTGCGCGGCGGCGCCGTCGCGCAATACCTCGATATGGCCGATCGCACTGGTGGGGATGAGATCGAGATCGACCGGGGTCGAGCCGCCGGAGATGCGCGAGAGATTGTTGATAAGCGAGGTGGTGTGCCGGCGCTTGCCGTTGACCAGCACCAGCACGTAATCGCCCGACAACCCCCGGATCGAGATCGGCTTGACGCTGGCGGATGTGCCGCCGCCGCCCAGCGCCGGCATTTCGAGCGAGGGAATGATGTTGCCGAGGATTTCCTTCAAGCCGGTCCGGCCTGTCGCGGCAAGTTCCTTGGCGCCGATGACATCGATCGGCACCGGACTGTCGGCAACCGTGCGGGGGTGACCACGCACGCCGGTGACGACGATCGCGGCGGCATCGCCGGAATTCGCCGAGTCGTCCGTTGCTGCCCCGGCCGTTGCCGCAACCGCGCCCGTATCGGCGTCGATAGCCGCGACCCGCACGGGAGCCGCCATCTGTGGCGGCTGCTGCGCGAGCGCGGGAGAAGCCAGGGCGACGATGGCGACCCCGGCGAGGAGAGAATGAGACATGATTCCAGCGTTCCCTGAAGATCGGACGGGCGGCATCCCTGGCCCAGGCGGGCGTGGCCGACGTCGCATTGATAAAGTGTGCAGACGGCCCCGCCGCTGCGGTCAAATCCGCTTTTGCAAGCTGCTGGTGATGGGAGGTTCCCTTGATCGAGCAAATGCTGCCGACATAGGAAGCCGCAATACCCTACCAAATCAATAGAGTTTTAGTTTCAGATCGATGATGGTTTCTTATATGAAGCGCGATGGCGGTAGGATGAGCTCTCGGTCGCGCGGCGCGCCTGACCTGCAACGCGCGTTTCCAGCCCCTTATCGCCGCATGCCAGGGCTTTTGCGGCTCTGCGTGCCACCGCGAGAAACCCGGTCCGACACTGGCTATGAGCAGCGCTGATAGGTTGCGATCAAGACTCAATTGATTAAGTAGAGTATATGGTGTTGTCTCCAACTCACCTCAACAGCGAGCCACCATGTCCCTGATTGCCAATCTGCCTCACCGGCTGCGCTCACAGCGATGGGTATCGCCCCTCATATTCCTGCTGCTGTGGGAGGCAGGGTCGCGATCCGGCCTGATCCCCGAGCATACCCTGGCCGCGCCTT
>CAZZYX010000040.1:3792-24257 GCA_964658485.1 uncultured Acetobacteraceae bacterium
CGGGTGCTGGCGACGCTGCTGCATATGATCGCCAGCGGCGAATTGCCGGATAATCTCGGGGTGTCGGCGTTGCGCGTGCTGGCCGGGCTGGCAATCGGCGGCACCGTCGGCATGGTGCTGGCGCTCATCGCCGGCTTGTCGCGGTCGGGCGAGGTCATGGTCGATCCGATCATCCAGATCAAACGCTCGATCCCGACCCTGGCGCTGACCCCGTTGTTCATCGTATGGTTCGGCATCGGCGAGACGCCGAAAGTGGCCCTGATCGCTTTTGCCTCGATATTCCCGATCTATCTCAACCTTTACAGCGGGATTCGCGGGGTCGACGTACGCTTGCTGGAAGGCGCCCGCAGTTTCGGGCTGAGCCGCACCGAGCTTATCTGGCACGTCATTCTGCCCGCTGCGCTACCGTCGCTGCTGGTCGGGCTGCGCTATTCGTTTTCGGTGGCGATCCTGGTGCTGGTCGTGGCCGAGCAGATCAATGCCTCGGCGGGGCTGGGCTATCTCGTGAACAACGCGCGCGATTTCATGCGGACGGACATCATCGTGGTGTGCCTGCTGGTTTACGCGGCGCTGGGCCTGGGCGGCGACTGGCTGGTCCGCGCGATCGAGCGGCGGACGCTGGTCTGGCGTCCCAGCATCCTGGAACACTGACTCCATCCCGGCGACGTGAACTGTGTCTTGCGGAGAATCGATCATGAATGCCCGGTTGAACTATTCAGACCCCACCTCGCGCAGCGCAGCCACGGATCTGGCGCAACCGGTCGTGCGGCTGCGGAATTTCACGCGCAGTTTTGGCCAGAACGCGGTCATTTCAAGGCTCGACCTGGAACTGGCGGCAGGTGAATTCGTGGCGCTGATCGGTCGATCCGGGTCCGGCAAGACGACGTTGTTGCGCACTCTCGCCGGTCTCGACGATCCCGGCGGACAAGACGTCCAGGTGCCCCGGTCGCGCGCGGTAGTGTTCCAGGAGGCGCGACTGCTGCCGTGGAAGCGGGTCTGGCGCAATGTCGCACTCGGCGTGCGGGGGAATGACGTGCGCGAAAGGGCAGAGGCGGCGCTGGGCGAAGTCGGACTGGGCCATCGCCTCGATGCCTGGCCGCTCACCTTGTCCGGCGGCGAGGCCCAGCGGGTCGCGCTCGCGCGTGCTCTGGTCCGCGAGCCCAAGCTGCTGTTGCTGGACGAACCGTTCGCGGCGCTTGACGCCCTGACCCGGCTGCGCATGCACGAACTGGTGCTGACCTTGTGGCGGGCGCACCGCCCGGCGGTATTGATGATTACGCATGACGTGGATGAGGCGATTGCCCTGGCCGACCGCATTCTGGTGCTCGATCACGGCCGCATCGTCGCGCAGGAGCGTATCGACAGCGCGCGCGGCGAGCGGGTCGAGGTTACCCGCGGCCTGCGCCAGAAGCTGCTCGGCATCCTGGGCGGCGACGCGCATGACAGCGTCGTGCCGTTCCCGGCGGGGGCGCTGGCATGAATGCGCTTGCGCGGGTTGCCGATCCGCAGTCGATCGGGACCGGCAATATCGACCGGCTGCGTGGCTTCGTCGTCAGCGTCGCGGAACTTCTCGCCAGCACCCGCGACGAAACCGCTATTATCGAAGCGGGCGGGGCCTTGCTGGCGCGGCTGGTGTCACGGGACGACTGGCTTCCCGAGCAGTTCGCTCGGCCGCATCCCGACCGTTACCAGCAATATCTGCTCCATTGTGACGCCCGCGAACGCTTCAGCGTGGTCGCTTTCGTCTGGGGCCCTGGCCAGAGTACGCCGATCCATGACCACCGGGTGTGGGGGCTGGTCGGCGTATTGCGCGGTGAGGAGCGGGTCGAGAAATTCCACCGCCTGCCCGATGGCAGCTTGCGTGCGGATGGCGCGGCGACGCGGCTGTTGGCGGGCGAAGTGGACGCGGTCAGCCCGGCGCGGGGCGATATCCACCGCGTCGCCAATGGCAGCGGCGATCATCCCGCGATATCGATCCACGTCTACGGCGGCAATATCGGCGCGGTGGAACGAGCCACCTATGACCACGATGGCCGGGAAAAACGGTTCATCTCGGGCTATGCCAACGATGTCCTGCCCAACCTCTGGGACCGGTCGCAGCCGGCATGAGCATCGCTGTCGCCGATATCCGCCGGGCCTTGCTGGCGCGTGATGAGATCGCGCTGATCGACCTGCGTGAAGAGGATGAATTTGCTCGTGGACACCCGTTGTTCGCCGCCCAGATCCCGCTGCGGCGCATCGGCGTGGAAGCGGACTGGCGGCTGCCGCGCAAGGATGTGCCGGTGATCGTCTACGATAATGGCGAAGGGCTGGTCGCGCCGGCTATTGCCGAACTGCGCGCGCTGGGGTTCACCCGGGTCGATGCGCTGGAGGACGGCCTGGGCGGGTGGCGCAATGCCGGGTATGAATTGTTCGAGGACGTCAATTCCTATTCCAAGGCGTTTGGCGAGCTGGTCGAACACCGCCGCCACACGCCATCGCTTGCCGCCGCCGATGTCCATGCCCTGATCGAGGACAGGGCCGATATCGCCATCCTCGATGCCCGCCGTTTCGACGAATACGCAACGATGAGCATCCCCGGCAGCTTCTCGGCGCCGGGCGCGGAACTGGTGTTGCGCGCGCGCGCTGCCGCTCCCGATCCCGACACCACCATCATCGTCAATTGCGCGGGCCGGACGCGGTCGATCATCGGCACGCAGTCGCTGATAAACGCCGGGCTGCCCAACCGCATCTTTGCGCTGCGCAACGGCACCATCGGCTGGACGCTGGCGGGACAGGCGCTCGACAATGGCGCGCAACGCCGCGCGGCCGTACCGGAGGATGATTTCGCACAAGAGGCGCGGACCGGGGCTCGCGGCGTGGCCTATCGCGCCGGAGTGAAACGGATCACCCCGGACGAGCTTGCCGCGCTGGCAGCAAACCCGGCGCGTACGCTCTACCGCTTCGACGTGCGCCAGCCGGAGGATTACGCCGTGGGCCACATCCCCGGCTTCCGCAACGCGCCGGGCGGGCAACTGGTGCAGGAAACCGATCATTTTGCGCCGGTGCGCGGTGCTCGCCTGGTACTGGCCGACGATCTCGGCTCGCGCGCGGACATGACCGCCTCGTGGCTCGCCCAGCATGGCTGGGAGGTTTACGTGCTCGATGGCGGCTTTGCCGGCAAGCTGGACAGCGGGCCCGACGGCGCCCCGCCGCCACGTGGACCCGAAGGGCGCTACCGGCGACCTTACGAGGGCACCGACAATGGCCATGCCGCGATGCAAGCCTATCTCGATTGGGAATACGGCCTTGTCGCGCAACTGGAGCGCGACGGCACTCACGGCTTTTTCGTCATCTGACTCGCAAGGAGAACCTGCCATGACTGTCAAATTCATCGGTTACATCGGCTTTAACAATGCCTCCGAAATCCACGGCGCCACGCGCGAACGCGCGCTCGATCTCGCCTATGTCAATGCCGCGGCTCACGCGCAGGAAGCGGGCGGCTTCGACCGGGTGCTGGTCCCGTTCAGCTCATCCAGTCCGGAAAGCCAGCTCGTGACCGCGCATGCCGCCGCGATCACGACCACGCTGGGGTTCCTGGTGGCCCATCGTCCCGGCTTTACCCAGCCGACGCTGGCCGCGCGGCAACTGGCGACGCTCGACCAGTTGTCGGGGGGTCGGGTCGCGGTCCATATCATCACCGGCGGTGCCGATGACGAAATGGCGCGCGACGGCGACGTCGGTACCAGCAAGGCCGACCGCTATGCCCGGACCGACGAATACCTCGACATCCTGAAGCAGGAATGGACCCAAGCCCGACCGTTCGATCACAAGGGCCGGTTCTACGAAGTGCGCCAGGGCTTTGCTGCGATCAAGCCGGACAATCTGCCGGTGTTCTTTGGTGGCTCGTCGCCCGAGGCGATCGAGGTCGCCGGGCGCCATGCCGATGTCTATGCGCTGTGGGGCGAGACGCTGGAGCAGGTCGGCGAGGCGGTCCGCACGGTTCGTCATGCTGCGGCAAAGCATGGCCGCAGCCCCGGCTTCTCGCTGTCGTTGCGCCCGATCATTGCCGATACCGAGGAAGCGGCGTGGCGACGCGCCGGTGAAATCGAGGATCAGGTGCGTGCCAATCGCGAGGCGGCGGGCCTGCCGGTCAGCGGCCATCGTCCGGCCAATGCCGGCTCGCTCCGCTTGCTGGAAACCGCAGCCGGGGGTCGGCGCGACGGGCGGCTATGGACCGGGGTGGCCGCATTGACGGGAGCTCAGGGCAATTCCACCGGGCTGGTGGGCACGCCGGAACAGGTTACCGACGCGCTGCTGGAATATTACGACCTTGGTATCGATCACTTCCTGATCCGGGGCTTCGACCCGCTGGGGGATTCGATCACCTATGGACGTGAACTGATCCCGCTGATGCATCGCAAGGTGGCCGAGCGCATCGGCACACCCGTGGCGCTGGCCGGTTAGCAAGAGACGGCCTGACGCCATGACCAATCTACCAAGTTCGCGTCGCGGCGTGTTGGCGGCGGCGGGTGCCAGCCTGGTGCTCGCCGCCAATCTTGCGCTCGCCGGGTGCCGGCTCGGGCCGGGCGATGGTGCCGGCGTGCTGCGCGTGGGTAGTCAAAAGGGTGGCACGAAAGCGCTGATGCTCGCTGCCGGGGCGCTTGCCGGGGCGGCATACCGGGTCGAGTGGTCGGAATTTCCGGCCGCGCAGCCGTTGCTCGAGGCGATAGGGTCCGGCGCGGTGGACGTTGGCGTCGCCGGCGATGCACCGTTCCTGTTCGCTTATGAGGCCGGTGGGCCGATTCGGGCGGTCGCCGCGCAGCACGTCGATCCACGACCCGATGCGACGCTCGCCATCGTCGTCGCCAAGTCCTCGCCGATCCGCGATTTCGCACAGCTGAAGGGTCGGCGCATCGCCACCACGCGCGGCAGCATCGGCCATTTCCTGATATTGCGGGCGTTGGAGCGCCAGGGATGGCGGGTGAGCGACGTGCATATCACCTTCCTGGCGCCGAGCGACAGCGCTGCCGCGCTGAGTGCCGGCGCCGTCGATGCCTGGTCGACCTGGGTGCCCTATCTGACGCTGGCCCTGGCGGGCGGGGCGCGGATCGTTGCGGACGGGCAGGATCTGGTGTCCAGCTATTCCTTCGATGTCGCCAATGCCGAGATCATCGGGCCCAAGCATGCTATCCTGGCCGACTTCCTCGCGCGTGAAGCGCGTGCGCTGCACTGGGCGCTGGCCCATCCCGACGCCTACGCGCGCGTGCTGGCCGCCGAGACCGGGTTGCCGCTGGCTATTGCCGGCGTGATGGTCAGGAAAAACGCCCGCGCGGCCGTGCCGATCGACGGGAACGTCATCCTGAGCCAGCGCCGGGTGCTCGACACTTTTGCCAACGCCGGCGAAATCGCACCGCGCCGGCCACTATCACAGGCATTTTCGCCGCTGCTGGAGGTCAAGCCAGGGTAGGGGGCGGCACCGTCATATGCCACGCGCGGCTGCGATCTCGGCACCCTGGTTGAGCAATGGCCCGAGCAGGCGGTAGAGGTCGAGATCCGCCCCCATGCTCACTTCGTCCCAGCCCGAGTCGCGCCGCAGCCGACCCAGCTGGCCCGAGGCGAGCGCTTCCTCGGGCGAGACGTGCTGCTGCACGAACTGGTGCGGGGCGACATAGATCGCATCCGCCGGGCAATAGAGTTCGCACAGATAGCATGTCTGGCAGGCATCGGCGCGGGCGATACCGGGCACGGCGTCAGCCTCGTCCCGCGCTGCATCGAACACCAGTGTCGGACAGACCTCGACGCAGGCATTGCAGCCGATACAGCGGTCCGCGAGGATCAGTGCGATCATGCCGCAGCTTCCAGCAGCAACCGTTCCGGACGCGTCCACACAGCGTTCAGGCCGCCCACGACCAACCGGGCGCCCGGATCCGTTGCGCCGGGCCGGCGATCGGCGGCATCGTCGGAACGGACATGAATGCCCAGCGTCCCGGTGCGTGCGCGGGCGGCGGCCAGGCACCAGCGCGCGGTCGCGGTCATGGCGGCGGTTTCGCGCAGGGCAACGAGCGCGCGACCCTTGGCGTGGCCGTGCCGGGCAAGTTCGTGCCAATGGGACTCGGCGATTTGGACCGAGCGGGCGAGGCTGGCCTCGCGCCGCCACAATGCTTTGTCGTAATCGTGCATCTGCGCCCCAATCGAGGCGATAATGGGTTGGATCTCGATCGCGCGCGCGTCGCCATCGGGGTGCAGACCAACCTGGCCCACGCCGGTTCCGCCCGGTCGGTGGTTGCGAACGGCCAGCGCCTCGCACGCGGCAGCTTCGCCGGCGATCCGTCCCGATGACAGCGCCCAGGCGGAATTGACCGCGCCGCCGCCGCTCGACGCGCCGGCAACCAGTTCGCGCGTCGCAGCGTCTCCTGCGGCAAACAGGCCGGGGACAGTGGTACGGCAGGACTCGTCAGCGATGCGCAGGCCGCCGGTGCCGCGGATGTTGCCCTCGCCGAACAGCCTTACCGGAAAGCGCATCGCGAACAGGTCGATCCCGGACCGCGCAAAGGGAGCAGGCGTCAACGGCTGGATACGATGCAGGATCGGCCCGAGTGCGGCGGGAGCTTGGGAAAGATCGGCCAGCACCGGCCCTGCCAGCATCGCCAGGCCCAGCGCCTGTTGATGGACATGCCCGGTCCGGGGCGGCGGTATGTCGAGCTCGCGGCCATCGCCATCGAAGAACCGGGCTGCGAAATAGGGCAGGGTGCGGGTGGAGGCCCAGGCCGGCGACAACGAGAACGAAATGGAGAATTCCATGCCCGAGAGGTCCGCTCCCGCTTCCGCGCCCATCAGGTAGCCGTCGCCGGTATTGAGCTGGCTGCCGATCAGCCCGGAGCGAAAGGCACAACCGCCGGTGGCCAGGATCGTCGCACCGGCATGGATTTCCCAGGCCTCGTCGCGACGCAGCGCGTGGCCGCGGGCGCCGCTGACGCGACCGTCGCCATCGGCCAGCAGTTCGATGGCCGGATGATGATCGAGAATCGCGACGCCGAGCGACAGTACGCAGGCGCGCAAGGCGCGCATGTATTCGGGGCCGCGCACGCCCTGGTAATATGTCCCCCCGGCGCCGTCGCTGCCAAATGGATACCACGGCGCCAGTTCGGGCAGGTGGCGCCAGGTCAGGTCGAGGATGCGTTCCATCCAGGCCGCTTCACCCAGGCCCTGCGCCTTGGCAACCTGCCGGTCGATCGCCTGGCGGCGCAAGATCGGGTCGGGGGGCACCCACCAATGTCCCGGCCCGCCGCTGGCAGTGACCCCGCTGGTGCCCAGATAGCCCTTGTCCACCAGCGTCACCGCCGCGCCGGTTTTCGCGGCGGCGATTGCCGCCCACGCCGCCGCCATGCCCCCGCCGATGATGAGCACATCGGTAGTGATCGCGCTCATTCGGCGGCGACGGCCAGCGCGCTGTCGTTGCGGTTGGCAGGTACCGGCAGGCCGAGGTGGCCGCGCAAGGTGTCGTGGGCATATTCGGTACGAAAAAGCCCGCGTTGCTGCAGGATCGGAACCACTCGTTCGCGGAAAATGGCAAATTCGCCGGGCCGCGCCACCCGCAGGATGAAGCCGTCGGCAGCACGACCGGTAAACCAGCGTTCGATTTCGTCTGCGACCGTCTCCGGGCTGCCGACGAAAGGCGACCGCCAGCGGCCCAGCTGCCACGCCGCGTCGCGGAGCGTCAGCTTGTTCTCGCGGGCGACGCGAATGATCCGTTCGGCTTGGCCCTTGTAGCTGTTGAGGGTGATGCCGGAGAGGTCGGGGAACGGCGCGTCGAGCGGGTACTGGCTGAAATCGTGATAGTTGAAGGCCCGCCCCAGTTGCACGAGCAGCTTGTCGAGATCGAGACCCTGTTCGGATTCTCGCACCAACCGTTGTGCCTCTTCGTCGGTGTCGGCGATGATCGGCGAAAAGCCCGGCAAGACCTTGATCAGCTCCGGATCGCGCCCGAAGGCTGCGGCCCGGCGCTTGAGATCGGCATAATAGGCAACGCCGGTTTCAAAATCCTGCGCCGAGGCAAAGGTGGCTTCGGCGATCTGGCCGCCGAAATTGCGGCCGGTATCGGAATCGCCCGCCTGGAAGATCACCGGCTGGCCCTGGCGCGATCGGCTCAGCGCCAGCGGGCCGTCGACGCGAAAGAACTTGCCCTTGTGATCGAGCCGGTGCTGCTTGAGCTTGTCGAGGAAGACGCCACCCGTCTTGTCGCGGGGAAAGGCGTCATCCTCGTAACTGTCCCACAGGCCCTGCACGACATTCACGAACTCCAGCGCCCGCGCGTAACGTTCGCCGTGGTCGAAATGCTCGTCGCGGCTGTAATTGCGCGCCGCGCCCTCCAGCCCGGTGGTCACCACGTTCCAGCCTGCGCGGCCCCGGCTGATATGATCGAGCGAGCCGAATTGCCGCGCGACGTTGTACGGCTCCCAGTACGAAGTGGTCAATGTGCCGACCAGGCCGATCCGGCTGGTATGCATGGCCACCGCCGAAAGCAGCGTCAGCGGCTCCAGCCGGTTGAGGAAATGCGGCGCGGTGTCGGGAGTGATGAACGGCGAATCGACGATGAAAACCAGGTCGAACAGCGCCTTTTCGGCGGCCCGGGCGTTGGCGATGTACCAGTCGATATCGATCGATGCGTCGCCGGGCAGCGCCGGATCGCGCCAGCTGTTCTGTTCGATGCCGACGCCTTCGAGAATCGCGCCCAGGTGTAGTTGCCGTGGTTTAGCCATGTCCGTCCTCCGTTAGTCGCCTTGATTAACCCGGACCGACCCACCGTGATAACGAGTGCTGCTGATAGGCCTATTGAACATTCTGATGGGAGGCACGCTGTCCGGCATCGTCTCGGTCGGAGGAGCGCTGCCGAGATGCGCAGCCGGCCGGAACAGGTCGCAGCGCTGGTCGGCCCGCCGCAGCCAAGCCGCGTCTGCTCCGGTCCGCCGTTTTGCATGAGGAGACCTACCGCCCGGACCGCCAATTGGCCGATATCGCCGCCTATGACGATACCGCGCGCCGAACCGGCAACGGCGAGTGGGGATGTAGTGGGGTGGAGGCGGGGCCAATGTTCTAGTAGGCCGCTAAAGCCTTGAAAAGATTGGTGGGCGCGGCTGGGATTGAACCAGCGACCCCACCCGTGTGAAGGGTGTGCTCTACCACTGAGCTACGCGCCCCGCGTGCTATCGCGGAAAGGCGCGCCATTAGAGAAGAGGGCGGGCGTTGACAAGTGCCGATGGCAAACTAGAGCACGTCGCATGACCGAAATGCCTGAAGATATCGCCCCCGATGCCGTCGCGACAAACGACGTTCCACCCGACCATCTGGCAATCCATCCGCGTAACCCTTTCTATGATGGCGACAAGCTGCAACGCGGCATCGGCATCCGCTTCAAGGGCATGGTGCGTACCAACGTCGAGGAATACTGCATCTCCGAAGGCTGGATCCGCGTCCAGGCCGGCAAGACCATGGATCGCAAGGGCCAGCCGCTGACGCTGAAGTTGAGCGGCCCGGTGGAAGCGTGGTTCGAGGATCTGGGTAGCGATGCTCCCGTGGCGAAGGTTTGAAGGGCAAAAACGCCTTTTGCTTGCCACGCGTGGTGCGCTGGGCCACTGGCGGGGCCTCATGGCCAACCCCAAACTTCCCCAGATCATCATCATCGGTCGCCCGAACGTCGGCAAATCGACCCTGTTCAACCGCCTGATCGGCAAGAAACTGGCGCTGGTCGACGATCAGCCCGGCGTTACCCGCGATCGCCGCTTTGGCGAGGCGCATCTGCTGGGGCTCGATTTCACCATCGTCGATACCGCCGGGTGGGAGGATCAAGACCCCGCTACCTTGCCGGGACGGATGCGGATGCAGACCGAGGTTTCGCTGCAAGGCGCGGACCTGGCGTTGTTCGTGATCGATGCCCGCGCCGGGGTGACCCCGCTCGATGAGGAAATCGGGCGCTGGCTGCATGGCAGCAACGTGCCGGTCGTGCTGGTCTGCAACAAGGCCGAGGGCAGGGCCGGCGATGGCGGGCTATACGACAGCTTCGCGTTGGGCTTCGGCGATCCGGTTGCCCTGTCCGCCGAACATGGCGAGGGGCTGGGCGATCTGTTCGAGGCGCTGCTGCCCTATTTCGAGGGCGATAAGGACGAGCGTTTCGATGAGGCTGCGATCGAGGACGAAGGCGACGAGGACGACCCTTCGCGGCCGTTGAAGCTGGCCATCGTCGGCCGCCCCAATGCCGGGAAATCGACACTGATCAACGCGATGCTGGGCGAAGACCGGCTGTTGACCGGGCCGGAAGCGGGCATCACCCGCGATGCGATCGCGGTGGACTGGCAATGGGTCGATCCGGCAAACGGCGATCACCGCGCGGTCCGCCTGATCGATACTGCAGGTATGCGCAAGAAAGCGCGGATCGTCGAAAAACTGGAAAAAATGGCGGTTGCCGATGCTCGCCATGCGGTCGATTTCGCCGAGGTAGTGGTGCTGCTGCTCGACGCGACGCTGGGCCTTGAGCATCAGGATCTGAAGATCGCCTCGATGGCGTTGGAAGAAGGTCGCGCGCTGATCATCGCGATCAACAAGTGGGATGTGGCGGAAGGCCCGTCCGCGCTGTTCAACGGCATTCGCACCGCGCTCGACGAAGGGCTGGCACAGGTCAAGGGCGTGCCGGTGCTGACCGTATCCGGGCGCACCGGCAAGGGCCTGGACGCGCTCATCGCCGCCGCGTTCGACCTGCGCGTGGCCTGGAGCAAGCGCGTTTCGACCGGCCTGCTCAATCGCTGGTTCGACGATGCGCTGGCCGCCAATCCACCGCCCGCGCCCGGCGGCAAGCGTATCAAGCTGCGCTATATCACCCAGGCGAAAACCCGCCCGCCTGGTTTCATCCTGTTCGGGACCCGGCTGGAACTGCTGCCGGAAAGCTACCGCCGCTACCTCATCAACGGCATCCGCCGCGAACTGGGCTTTGCCGCCGTGCCGATCCGGATGACGCTGCGCAGCGCCAAGAACCCGTTCCAGAAGGACTAGAGCGCGATGACAAAATGTGGGTACCGGTTTTTGTTCTTAAATCATGCGAAAACAAAGATTTTGAAGCACGATGCGATCTTATCTTATCGCATCGCGCTTTAGGAAATGGCCGACCTGTATCTCAAGGCGCTGGAAGCGGAACGCAAAAGCCTGTGGGCGACGTGCCGGCTGAAAGGCCTGCCGAAGGATACGCCCGAGCGGCGGCGGATCGATGAACTGGACGAATTGTTGCGCGCGCATAAGGGCAAGGCGGGCAAATAGCGGCGATGTCGTTTCACGGCAACGAATAGCCTGCGGTTACATGCCCATCGACTGGCGCAAGAAACTGTCGGTTCGGATCAGCAGCGACGCGCGCGCGGCCGCATCGTCCAACTGATGATCCAGCTTGGGAAATTCCACCAGGTCGACCGTTTTGCCCGCCTCCTTCAACTTGGCCAGCATTTCGCGTGATTGCCCGATAGGCACGTTCTGGTCGCGCGCACCATGGAACATCAAAACGGGCACGCTGATCTGCCGGGCATTTTGAGCAGGCGATCCCTCTTTCACATGCGGTCCTGTTCCGATCATGGATTGCTCCAGATAATAGTCGGCAAAATTATCCTGCAGACTGGCAAGACTGGCCAGATTGGTAACCGGTGCAACCGCGACGATGGCCTTGAACAGGCCGGGCTCATAAACGCCCGATTGCAGCGCGGCATAACCGCCATAGGACCATCCCACGATCGCCAGTTTCGCCGGATCGGCGATGCCTTCCTTGACCAGCCATTTGCCGGCATCATCGACATCGCCAATCGCGCTTTTCCATGATCGAAAGCCGTTCTTTTGGAACCATGCCGCGCCATAGCCCGCCGATCCCCGGAAATTAGGCTGGAGGACGGCAAATCCGCGCGAGGCAAAGAATTGCGCCAGCCAGTCGAATCCCCATTCGTCGCGCGCGCTTGGACCGCCATGCGGCATGACGATCGCTGGCAGGCCCTTGCCGCTGCTACCCACCGGCAGGGTAAGATAGCCGGGAACCTGCGAGCCGTCCCGAGCAGTGAAACTGATCGGTCTCATCGTGGCCAGCGATATATTCGCAAGCTCCGGTCGAACCGGCAGCACCTCCTCCAGATGTCGTGCCGTCCTGTCGAATCGATAGACCATGCCTGGATTGGTATCGCCGCTGGCCACCAGCAGAAGCGTGGTTTCATCGGCGCTCGAATCTATGAACTCCACGTCGGGGTGCCCTGGCAATGCTTTTCCCAGGGAACTGCTCAACTGCTTGAGCACGGGATCGAAGAATTCAATCTGGCGGCGGTCGGTTGCATAGCTGGTGCCGATCACCCGGTGCTGACGACCGATAGTGATCACGCTGTCGATATCGACATCTGGGCGGGCCAGTACGAGTTCCTTCGCCATCGAACCGTCCAGCTTGATCCGGTACAGCGCCTTCATGCCGTCCTTGGTGTCATAGCCATAGACTGCGTTCAATTTGGCATCGACACTGTCCGGCCTAAAACCCTCTTCAATCCCGGCTTTGGTTTTGACCCGCCCCAATGGCTGCCATTCCCGAGAACCGGTGGTGCGATAAAACCAGTCGACCTCGCCCTGGTCATAGCCGGCTTCGTCACGAAGCGCTTCTGCACGCAGACGCACCGTGCCCATTCCATCCGTGATAAAGTCCACACCATCCTTGCGCGGCGGATCGATAATCGTCCGCTTGAGCGAGACGACATTGACCCGTTCCACGCCCAAACCTTCGGCGGTGCTGGCCAGCGACGTTCCAGTTGTTGATTCTGGTACGAAATGGCGGGTCATCAATATTGTACCCGACCGGTCGCTACCGGCCTGATCGATCACCCGGCCTGCGAATTGCAGACTATAGCGCGAGCGATCGTTGGTATCGATGGTCAGCTTCCTGCCGTCGCTGCCATCGGCATTGAGAGCGAACATGCGGGTAGCGGTGATAAGACCCCTGCCTTCATCCACCGCGTACCGCATGCCGCACACCAGCCTGGTATCGGTGGCCCAGAAGCAGCCCCTCAGGTGCGAATCGCCCCCGGGGCTGTGCATGACCGGCTTGGGTACGCCGCCCGCCACCAGATCGGCAGTCGCCAGTATTTCGGTCCCGTCGGCCATGTTTTCGACGATAGCAACGCGCCGTCCGTCAGGCGAGAGGGCGATCTCGTGGATGAATTGCCGGGCGCCAAAGCGCGTGGCCAGTTCGGCAAGGGTAAGTGCCGGCGATGTAGCGCTGGTCGCGGCATCCTGCGCCGTTGCCGCTTGGGCCAACAGCATCGAAGCCGCCAAGCCAAATCCCGCATAGATGCGACGTGACACCATCCTTATTACTACCTTTTGCTATTTTTTATATTACCCACGCGTATGGCATGTTTTGAAGGAGGTCGAGCCTGCTTTGTCGAAGCGAATACAGATCCATCGCCGCCACTCGGGCGATGCAATGGCGGCTATGACGAGGGCTGCTTTTATTCGGAGGTATCGATGCGACGGATTTCTACCGGCAACGGGCCAGCCTTAACCCTTGTCCAGGTGAAGCCCTTCGTGGACCCTGAAATGCGCGTCGAAGTCGAACTGGTGGCTCTTGCCGGCGAATGACGGCGACGGCAACAGCGTCTGCAACCCGCCAGTTGCTATTGCTGGCATTCGTCGCCGGGACCGCGATGGCGAGCAACTATGTCCTGCAACCGGTGCTGCCGGCGCTGGGGCGATCCTTTCCGACATCGCCGTGGATGACCAGCCTTGCGGCCGCGGCCGGTCCATTCGGCTACATGCTGGGCCTGTTGCTGCTCGTGCCACTCGGCGACGCCCTGCCGGGCCGGGCGTTGGTCGCCGGTCAATCGCTGGCGCTGGCAGCCGCCCTGGCGCTCGCGGCAATGGCGCGGACCGAGGCCTTGTTCCTGATCGCCCTGCTGTGTGGCGGCATAGCCTCGACGGTGACGGCACAATGCGTTGCGCTGGCCGGACGCCTGCTGCCCGATCGCCAGGGCCAGGCGGTTGGAACAGTCGTGATGGGCGTCTCGATCGGCATCCTGGCCGGTCGCGTACTGGCGGGCGCTCTCGCCGATCCATTCGGTTGGCGCGCCCCGCTCGTCATGCTCGCGGCGCTGATCGCGATCGGCTGTTTCGCCATCCTCGCCTATGTCCCCCGGGTGCAGGCGATCGCGACACGAAGCGCCTGGCACGACCTGATGCTGGGCGTGCCAAGAGCGTTTGCCGCCGATGGTGAACTGCGTCGCGCCACGGTGACAGGGTGTTGCTGGTTTGCGGCATTCAGCAGCTTCTGGACCGCACTGGCGTTCCATCTCGCCCAGCCTCCGCTGGGGCGGGGCGCCGCATTTGCCGGTGCATTCGGGCTGATCGGCATCGCCGGCGCGATCGTGGCACAGGTCGCAGGACGGGCGAGCGACCGGTGGGGGGCGCGCAGCGTCGTCCTTGCCGGCCTGGTGGCGGCGCTCATGGGCTTTGCAATTCTCTGCATCTGGCCGGTTTCGCTCGTTGGTCTGGGGATCGGCGCGTTGGTCATGGATGCCGGCTGCTTCGCGGCGCAGGCAGTGACACAAGGCTATATCCTGCGGACCGGTGGCACCGAACGCAGCCGACGCTATGGCGCCTACATGGCCCTCTACTGGTGCGCCGGTGCGCTCGGGGCGTTCACCGCGCCTGTCCTGTTTCAGGCAAAGGGGTGGATCGGGCTCAATTGCGTCAATCTCGGCCTGATCGCCTGTGCCCTTATCCTTCATTCCCGCAAGGGGCAGCTGGCGAAAGGTTGAACCTCTCGGGACCAGATAGATACGAGGGATGCCCCCGGTCATTTTCCGTTGCGCAAACGTGGATCTCCCCGAATACGGTCATTGTCGCCGGAGGAATTTCAATGCGTCTCATCGGAATGCTTGACTCACCCTACGTTCGCCGCGTGGCGATCTCGCTGAGAGCCATGGGTTTGCCCTTTGCTCACGAGCCGCTGTCGGTGTTCCGCGACTTCGAGGATTTCGCTGCGATCAATCCCATCGTGAAGGCGCCGACGCTGGTTGCAGACAACGGCACCGCTCTCTTGGACTCCACCCTGATCCTCGAGTATCTCGACCGACTTGCCTTGCCCGATAGCCGGCTGACGCCGTCATCGCCCGAAACTTTCCTCTTCTCGCAACGCCTGATCGGGCTTGCCCTCGCTGCCTGTGAAAAGAGCGTTCAGATCGTCTATGAAACAAACCTGCGCCCGACCGAGAAACAGCATCAGCCGTGGCTCGATCGCGTCGGGCGTCAGTTGCTGGCGGCGTACGATCTGCTGGAGGAAGGGTTCGCCGATGTGGATGATTGGCGTTTTGGCCACCGCCCCATGCAGGCGGATATTACCGCTGCCGTGGCGTGGGACTTTTCCCGGCGCATGTTGCCGGACATCGTGCCGGAAGCTCGGTATCCGGCCATGAGCGCGTTGTCGCAGCGGGCCGAAGCCCTGCCGGAATTCATTGCTGTTCCGTTCGATTGAGCACTTCATCACCGCCACGGCATCATTCGCCACTCGGTCAGTGACCGCCACGCCCATTCCAGCGGGCCCTGGCGGAACCGGGCGAGCCAGGGCTGGCTCCAGCCGAGCATCAGCGCCCATCCGCCCAGTACGAACAGCGGCTGATATGCGGGGGCGATGCGGCCGTAAAAACCCAGTCCCCAGCCATAGAAGATCGCGGTCATGACCATCGTCGTGCCCAGGTAATTGCTGAAAGCCATGCGCCCGGCGGCACGCAGGCGCCGGCCCGGCCGCGTTACCACCAGATACGGCATCGCCAGCATGATCGTCGCCGCATAGCCCAGCGCCATCAGCAAATGGCCGGGGCCGGCCCAATAGGCGAGGATGTCCGGCATCGCCAGAGCCGGGAAATGGCGCGGCCACGCCCAGCCGAGCAGCACCAGCGTCCATGCTGTTCCCAGCACCAGCCCGACACCGGCCAGCGCGATCAGCCAGCGGCGCGGCCACTCCCCGGCAAAGAAACCACCGCGCAACAGCACCATCCCCAGCAGCATCAGCGGCAGCGTTTCACCGATGGTATACAGCGTCATCACCGCAGGCCAGCCGGGAGCGGTGGTCAGCTTGTCGGCGATCTGGGCGGCAAAGCCCAGCCGCGCCTGCGCCATCTCGACCTGCATATGGCCGAGCGTCGCCGCCATCTCCCGATGCTGCGCTGCCGGCGAGACGGTGCCGGTAAACTGACCCAGGCTGCCGATCATGCCCCAGCCATGCCACAGCGTGAAGATCGCCGCCGCCAGCACCAGCAACACCCGGTCGGGCAAGCGTCGCAGCGCCAGCGCGAAAACCCCGCTGACGGCATAGACGAACAGGATATCGCCCCACCAGAACAGCGCATAATGCAGCCAGCCGAACAGCGCGAGCCAGCCCAGCCGCCGTAATTGCAGCATCTCGCCATTTCGCCGGGCGCTGTCGGCCCGTTCGACGAACAGCAGCATGCTCGCTCCGAACAGTATCGAAAACAGCGCCCGCATCTTGCCCTCGAACAGCACGAAGGTCAGCGCGAAGGCGGTTTCGTCGGCCGGGGAGGCGCGTTGCGGCAACCAGGGTGTGTCGGTGCCCGCCGACGGCCCGGCAAAACCGGCGATGTTGACCGCCAGTATGCCCAGCACCGCGATCCCCCGGATCAGGTCGAGCGACGTGATCCGGTCGGCGGAAACAGCCTGAGCGACAGGTGGAGCGGGTGGCAAATCAGTCTTTCACGAAATACCGGTGGTGCGGCGCGGCCGTGGCTTACCGCAATGCGTCGGCTCGCGGCAAGTTTCGGCAGAAATGCGCGGGGTTAACTCAATGTTAGGCTCGTTCTGTCATTCCACAGGCATGACCATAAGCCTCGTATTCCGCCCGTCCGCCGTCCATTTCGCCATGCGCGGCGCCTTGACCGTGGCGCTGCTGGTTGGCGCCGAAAATCTGGCGCTTGCGCGCAGGGCGGGGGCGATCGAACAACCGGCACAAGCCGATGGCAAGGCGACCGAACGAGGCGAAGCCGCAGTGACGAAGGCACCGCTCGACCCTGCCGCCCGCGCCGCACTGGGCAAGACCTATTTGCGCGCGGGCCGTTTCGAAGCGGCGGCAAGCGCATTGCGAGATGCCGTGGCGCTGGGCGATGGATCGCAGGGAACGACGCTGGGCCTGGCTTTGGCGCAAATCGCCTGTGGCCGGAATCGCGAGGCGCTGGCTACGCTCGATCGTGGCGAGGAGATTATCGCGCCGGCGGAACTGGGCCTGGCGCTGGCGCTGGCAGGCGGCACCGAACGCGGGATCGCGGTACTGACCGATGGCGTGCGCGATGGCACGTCAAACCCCAGATTGCGCGAAAACCTGGCCTATGCCTACGCGCTGGCGGGGCGCTGGGCCGATGCTCGGCTGACTGCCAGTTTCGATCTGCCGCCCGATCAACTGGATGCCCGGTTGCAGCAATGGGCGCAGTCGATTCAGTCCGGCGGCGAGCGGGTGCGTATTGCCGGGTTATTGAACGTGCCGGCGACGGTCGATATGGGCATGCCTGTCAGCCTGGCGCTGAACGCCGTGCCGGCGCCTGAAGCGGCTATCGTGAAGGGGGATATTGCCGCAGAATTGCCGGCGATCGCTGCGCCCGCTCTGGTCGCGATGGCAGAGCCGGTCGCGCCGGCACCGTTCGTTGCCGCGCCTGTCCCTGCGTATCTGCCCGCCGTGTGGCAATTGCCGGTGCATCGCCCGGCAGTGCGTATCCATCATGCCGTCGTCAATTTCGACCATGGCGTACAACTCGGCGCCTTTTCCAGCGCCGTGGCGGCAGCGCGCGCCGAGCTGATCCTGGCCAGGCGCAACCCGCAATTGCGCGGGCATGGTTTCCTGATTACCCAGGCCAATGTTCATGGCCGAGCCTATTGGCGCGTCGCGACTTTAGGTTACGATGCCGAGACGGCCTCCGCCACCTGCGTCAGCCTGAAGCAACACGGCGGGGCGTGCTTCGCCTATGCCACCAACCACGCGCCGCTTGGTCGATGGCTGGCCATGGCCGATACCGCTGAACGCCGGCGTTAGTGCGCCCGCGGTAAATCCGCACCAACCCGTCTTTGCCGGGCTTTTCCAGCCGCTGCCCTTTCTCGGTGCGCCTCGCCCGGCCTCCAGAAAAAAGTGCAGTTCTTCGACGAGCCCAGCGTAGACGGCGTCTGGATGGCAATTCAGATTAACGGGTCGCCCCTAACCGACCTGCGTCCCGCCCTTGAACAAGGTGACGACGCGCCCCTGGACCGGCAGGCCATCGAACGGCGTGTTGCCGGCGCTGGCTGCCATCTTGTTGGAATCGACGATCCACGGCTGCTCCGGCTGGATCAACGCGATATCCGCCTCGGCGCCGACTGCCAGCCGCCCGGCATTCACCCCCAGCAGTTGCGCAGGATTGCTGGCAAGCAAGGCAAAGGCGCGCGCCAGCGGGATCACGCCGTCGCGCACCAGCGTCAGGGTCAGGGGCAGCAGCGTTTCCGCGCCCGCCATGCCCGGTTCGGCATCGGCATAGGGCAGGCGCTTGTCTTCGGCCCCGCGCGGATCATGGCCCGATGCGATCACATCGATAGTGCCATCGGCCAGCGCCGCCAGCACCGCCTGCCGGTCGGCCTCACTGCGCAATGGCGGCGACAGTCGGGCAAAACTGCGAAAGTCACCGATCGCCAGGTCCGACAGCATGAAATGCGCCGGAGTGACACCCGCCGTGATCGCGACACCGCGCGCTCGCGCCTGCCGCACCAGGTCGAGCGCCGCAGCCGTGGTGACCTGCCGGAAATGCAACCGCGCCCCGGCCAGTTCGGCCAGGGCAATGTCGCGCGCCACGGCCAGGGCCTCGGCCTGCGCGGGGGCGGCGGGCAGGCCCAGCCGCGTCGCCATTTCGCCCGCCGTGGCGACCGCCGCGCCGGCCAGCCCGGCATCCTCGGCATGAGTAATCACCACCAGGCCCAGCATCGCGCAATAGCGCAGCAAGCTCAGCATTACTCCCGAATCGCCGATCCAGCGCCTCCCACAGGCCACCGCCCTTGCTCCGGCATCACGCATCAGCGCCAGTTCGGCCAGATCGCCGCCCTGCAATCCGCGCGTCGCGCCGGCCAGTGGATGCACCCACAAGTCGGGCTTACCCGATTGCGCGGCAAAACGGACCCGCGCCGGGTGATCGAGCGGCGGATTCTGGTCCGGCATCAGCGCGGCGCGAGTGATACCGCCAAAGTGAAACGCCGGCTTGTCGATCGCGAATACGCCAAGATCGACGAGGCCGGGCGCGATCAGGGCGCGCCTGGCGTCGATCACCTGATCGCCATCGGCTGGAACGATATCGCGGCCAAGCGCAACGATCAGCCCGTCGCTGCAGCGGATCGCGCCGGTTATCGGTTCGCCTTCGGCCAGCACCAGCCGGCCATTGATAATCGTCAGGGGTGCGGCGGCGCTCATTCCCAGCCCGCGATTCCACGCGCCTTGCGCGTGAGCACATCCAGGCAGGCCATGCGGATCGCCACGCCCATCTCGACCTGGGTCGTGATTGCCGACCGGCCAACCAGGTCGGCGACGGTGCTGTCGATCTCGACGCCACGGTTCATCGGGCCGGGATGCATCACCATCGCGTCCGCCTTCGCCAGTGCCAGCCGGTCCAGCGTCAGGCCGTAGAGGTGCCGATATTCGCGGGCTGAGGGGATGAACTGCCCCTGCATCCGCTCCTGCTGGAGCCGCAGCATCATCACCACGTCGGCGCCCCTGAGCGCGGCATCGAAATCATGGAACGGCGTCACCCGCATCGCCTCGATCGCCTCTGGCATCAAGGCGGGCGGCGCGCAGACCCGCACATCGGCGCCCAGCGCGGTCAGCGCCAGGATGTTGGAGCGCGCCACCCGGCTATGCAGGATATCGCCGCAAATAGTCACCGCCAGCCCGGTAAAGCCGCCCTTGGCATGGCGGATGGTCAGCGCGTCGAGCAGCGCCTGGGTCGGGTGTTCGTGCTGTCCATCGCCGGCATTGAGCACCGGGCAGTCGACCTTGTCCGCGATCAGCCGCACCGCTCCCGAACTGGCATGGCGGATGACGATGGCATCGGCGCGCATGGCGTTCAGCGTCATCGCCGTGTCGATCAGCGTCTCGCCCTTTTTAACGCTGGACTGGGCGGCATGCATGTTGACCACGTCCGCGCCCAGCCGTTTTCCGGCGATCTCGAACGACAGCAGGGTGCGGGTGGAATTCTCGAAAAACGCGTTGATCACCGTCAGCCCGGCCAGGTCTTCGACCCGTTTGTGCCGCTGGCGGTTCAAGTCCACCCATTGTTCGGCTTCATCGAGGAGGAACAGGATCTCATGCGGGGCCAGGCCGGCGATCCCGACCAATCCGCGATGCGGGAACGCGCCCGAGCCGGGGGGATAGCGGTCCGCCGGGGGTCCGCCCGATCGTTGGGGAGGTGGAG
>CAZZYX010000040.1:24267-25480 GCA_964658485.1 uncultured Acetobacteraceae bacterium
GCTCAAGCCGCCTTGCGTTAGTATCCACTGTGTAAGACAAGAGCGAACGGCGCTGATGGCCGGAAGGATGGGAAGTCGGATGGAATTCGCGCGCAAGGTCTGGCATCTGCTGGTCGGGATCAAGGATGCCCTGGTGCTGGTGCTGGTGCTGGGATTCTTCGTCGGGCTGAGCGCGCTGCTGTCCAGCCGTGGCGCGCCCGCACAGGTCAAGCAGGGGGCGCTGCTGATCGCGCTTAACGGCGCGGTGGTCGAGGAACCCAAGCTGATCGATCCGGTATCGCTGATACTGTCGGGCGATACCGGCGCAAACGAATATCGCGAGCGCGACCTGGTGCGGGCGATCCGCGCGGCGGTGGATGATTCGCGGATCAAGGCGGTGGTGCTGGACCTGTCGCATTTCAACGGCGGCGGGCAGGTCCATCTGGAAGAAATCGGCGCGGCGATGGACGCGGTGCGCGCCGCGCACAAGCCGGTGCTGGTGTTCGGGTTCATGCTCGAAGACCCGGGCATGCTGCTGGCCGCGCACGCGAGCGAGGTCTGGGTCGATCCACTGGGCGGCGTGTTCGTGCCAGGACCGGGTGGCTATCACCTCTATTTCGCCAAGCTGCTCGACCGGCTCAAGATCGATGCGCATGTTTTCCGCGTCGGCACCTATAAGGATTATGTCGAGCCCTATCTTCGCAACGACCAGTCGGAACCGGCACGGCAGGCGCGGCAGGCCTTGTATGGCGCGGTGTGGACCGACTGGCGCGCCAATGTCGCGAAAGCGCGTCCGCAAGCCGATATCGCACGGGTTACCGCCGATCCGGTGGGTTGGTTGAAGGCATCGGGCGGGGACGGGGCCAAGGCGGCACTCGCCGCCGGGCTGATCGACCATATCGGCACCCGCGCCGATTTCGGCTCCCGCGTCGTCAAGATCGTTGGTGATGACGGCAAGGACACCCGACCGGGCGAGTTTGCCCATACCGCGCTGACGCCGTGGCTGGCGGCCAATCCCGAAGGCACCGGGGGCAAGGCCATCGGCGTGGTGACGATCGCCGGGGAAATCGTCGATGGCCGGGCCGGGCCGGGGTCGGCAGGCGGCGATCGCATTGCCGCGCTGATCGATTCCGCGGCCAAGCGCGACCTGTCGGCGCTGGTCGTGCGGGTTGATTCGCCGGGCGGATCGGTCATGGCCTCGGAAGCGATCCGCAGCGCCATCGCACGGCAAAAG